>NZ_JAACGC010000030.1:0-49641 GCF_029237385.1 Aeromonas sp. 1HA1 | reverse complement strand
GCCTTGCTGGCGTGGAGGAAGTCGAGAGCTTGAGCGATACGCATAAAAAATCCGAAACCAATCAACAGGTTTCGGATTTTCACACATCAGAAGGATCGGTCAATGGATCCTTAACTGATCGGCATTAGCCACTTTGGCGCTCTTTTGGCAAGTTGGGGGGGGGGGCTAGAGTTTCTCCAGATCCCGCTCTATATCGCGGATCTTGTTCTGCACCACTTTTTCAAGATGACGCAGGTCACGCAGTATCTTCTGCTTGATATCCGGGTCAGCCTGGGTGTGCACGCCCTGAGTCAGGTTATCCAGCTCATCCACCACATACTTGAGATTGGCGTTGATTTCGGTGACATCCTTGTACTCATGGGTACCCGAGTCGACCAGCATGGTCTTGCGCTGGCGGGGATATTTGAATTTGACACTTTTGGCGAAGAACTCGCCCTTCTGCTTCTTGAAGTAGATCTTGAGGATATCGTGATTGGCTTCCTGGCGCAGGGTATAGCTGTCCACTGAGGTGGGTTCCTGGATCCCCAGGCTCTTCAGATTCTCGTACATCGGGCTTCCTCGGTTTGAAACGATCCTGACCGGTCTATCTTAACCGAAGCCTGATGGCTTGCCTGTGACAGGGGCGCCAAAATCAAAAGGGCGCCATAAGGCGCCCTTTTGCTCACGGCAATGCTGATTACTCGTCGATGGAGCGCAGCAAGGCGTTGATACCGACTTTGGCGCGGGTCTTGGCATCCACCTTCTTGACGATCACGGCGGCGTACAGGCTGTACTTGCCACACTTGGAGGGCAGGGAGCCAGAGACAACCACGGAACCCGCCGGTACGCGACCATAGTGGATTTCACCGGTTTCGCGATCATAGATGCGAGTGGACTGGCCGATGAAGACGCCCATGGAGATGACGGAGCCTTCCTCGACGATAACCCCTTCAACCACTTCGGAGCGGGCACCGATAAAGCAGTTGTCTTCGATGATGGTCGGGTTGGCCTGCAGCGGCTCCAGTACGCCACCGATGCCGACGCCGCCGGAGAGGTGCACGTTCTTGCCGATCTGGGCGCAGGAGCCCACGGTAGCCCAGGTGTCGACCATGGTGCCTTCGTCAACGAAGGCACCGATGTTGACATAGGAGGGCATCAGCACGGTATTGGGGGCGATGAAGGCGCCTTTGCGTGCAGTCGCCGGTGGCACCACGCGCACACCCGCTTCCTTGAACTGCTCGGCGGTATAGTCGGAGAACTTGAGGGGAACCTTGTCGTAGTACTGGGCATCGTCGCCCTTGATGATGCCGTTGTCATTGATGCGGAAGTAGAGCAGTACCGCTTTCTTCAACCACTGGTGTACCACCCACTCGCCAGCAATTTTCTCGGCGACACGGGCCTTGCCGGTATCCAGCAGGTCGATGGCTTGCAGGATGGCGGCTTTGGTGGCGGCATCGACTGAGCCTGGCGTGATGGAATCACGGCGCTCGAAGGCCGCTTCGATGATCTGTTGCAACTCGGTCATGACAGGTTTCCTTTAAAAAATTCGGTTTGTTGTATCACACTTTTCCAATTGTTTTTAAGGGCTCAAGCCGATTTCTTCGGGAGAACGGTGATTTATTGTGCTTAAGTGGTCCAACCATTTGTTCTGCTTGATAAATCAGGATGAAGAAAGGCGTCTTGTGAGGCCTTTCTCCGGTCTGTCGCTGCTCTCCTCATCGGCCGACGCTTGGGGGTTGAGCTGATTCACCAGCCGCTCTTCCAGCGCCTGCTGCTCATTCTGGGTCAAGGGGTCGCCCGTGAGGGTGGTGAGGCTGAAGAAATCCTCCACCCGCTCGCCAATGGTGGTGATCTTGGCCGCATGCAGGGAGAGGCCGCACTGCTGGAACACGGCACCGATCCGGGCCAGCAGGCCAGGCGTATCCAGCGCCGTCAGCTCCAGTAGCGTGTGGCGGTTTTCGCCCTTGTGGGGCAGGAAGACGGCGCGGGTCGGTACGCTGAACTGGCGGTGGCGCCGCGACAGCGGCTTGTTGCGCAGCACCAGCTTGCCCGGCTCCTGCAAGGATTTCTCTAGCGCCTTCTTGATGGTGGCGGTGCGGTTGGGGCTGATGGGCTCGCCACTCGGCTCCAGCACCACGAAGGTATCCAGCACATAGTCGCTGCGCGAATTCATGATCTGGGCATCGTGGATATTGAGGTTCTTCTGATCCAGCGCCGAGGCCACGGTGGCAAACAGGTTCGGGGTATCGCGACAGTAGATGAACACCTCGCTGCCCCCCCGGGTCGGATGCTTGCCGATGATCACCAGCGGGGCCGGGTTGTCGCCATGCGCAATGATCTTGCGACAGTGCCAGGCGATCTGCTCCGGGCTGTGGCGCAGGAAGTAGTCAGCCTTGAAGTCGCTCCACAGCTGGTTGATGGCCGCTTCCGGCACGTCACGCTGGGCCAGGATCTGCTTCGCCTGACGCTGGTTCTCGCGAATGCGCAGCCGCATGTCGGGTGGATTTTCCAGCCCCTGGCGCAGCGCCTTTTGGGTGGCGAAGTAGAGTTCGCGCAGCAGGGTGCCTTTCCAGTCGTTCCAGAGGCTGTCGTTGGTAGCACAGATGTCGGCCACAGTGAGGCAGTAGAGCAGGTCGAGATGTTGTTCGTCGCGTACTTTCTGGGCAAAGTCGGTGACCACCTCGGGATCATAGATGTCGCGGCGCTGGGCGGTGACTGACATCAGCAGGTGGTGGCGCACCAGCCAGGCGACCAGCCTGCTCTCGTAGCGATCCAGGCCGTGCAGCTGGCAAAACTCCAGTGCATCCACGGCGCCGAGCTCGGAGTGATCCCCGCGCCGGCCCTTGGCGATGTCGTGAAACAGGGCGGCGATACTGAGCAGCTCCGGCTTGCGCAGCCGGGTGAACACCTCATGGCAGAGCGGGTGGCTCTGGCGACTGGCCGGATTGGGGAACTGGTGAATGTTCTTGAGCAGCCGGTGAGTGTGCTCATCGACCGTGTAGGCGTGGAACATGTCGAACTGCATCTGGCCCACGATGAGATTCCACTGGGGCAAATAGGCCGCCAGGATCCCGTATTTGTGCATCAGGGTGAGCGGCTGGCCTATGCCGTTGGGGTGGCGCAGCAGCGCCATGAACAGGCGACGGCACTCGGGCAAATCCTGCAGCCAGCAGTTGAGCTTGCGGCGCGCTTCGCGCAGCTGGCGCAGGGTGGCGGAGTGGATGCCGGCCATCTCGGGATGTTGGGCTATCTGGTAGAAGAGCCGCAGTATGGCGGCGGGCTCGCGGCCAAACAGCTCGGCATCCACCGCGTCGATGAGGCGACCACGGAGCTGGAATTCGTCAGATAGGCGGCGCACGTCCATGGCGGTGTTGCCGAGGATAGCTTCGTCAAACAGTTGCAGCAGCATCTCGTTGAGCTCCGAGACCCGCCGCACCGTCTGATAGAAGCGTTTCATCATCTGCTCGACCGGGCTGTTGCCGTCCCCCTCGAACCCCAGCATCTGGGCTACGGTGCGCTGGCGGTCGAACAGCAGGCGGTTGTCGCCCTTGTTGATGGCCATGTGCAGGGCGAAACGCACCTTCCACAGGAAATTCTGGCAGTCGAGCAGCTCACGATACTCGGCCCGGTTGAGAAAGCCGTGGCTGGTCATCTCGAACAAGGTGGTGGCGCCGAAATGGCGGCGGGCGACCCAGGCCAGGGTCTGGATGTCCCGCAGTCCGCCCGGATTGCTCTTGAGATCCGGCTCCAGCTTGTAGGCTGTGCCCTGAAATTGCTGGTGGCGCAGCGCTTGCTCTTCGCGCTTGGCCTGGAAGAACTGCTCGCTCGGCCAGAAGTGCTGGGGGCCGGTCGCCTCCTTGAGTTGCTGGAAGCCTTCCTGGTTGCCGGTGATGTAGCGTGCTTCGATCAGGTTGGTGGCGACCGTGATGTCGGCGCGGCCCTGCTCTATGCATTCGGCCACGTTGCGTACCGCCTGACCCACCTCCAGCTTGAGATCCCACAGCAAGGTGATGAATTCGCCGATGCGCAGCCCCAGCACCTCGTCCAGCTCATCGCCTTCATAGAGGATCAGCAGGTCTATGTCGGAGTGGGGGTGCAACTCGCCACGGCCATAGCCGCCCACTGCGATCAGGGTGAGCGCCGTCTTGTCGAAGCCGAACTTCTGCCACAGCCGGGTCAGCAGATCATCCATGTATTCGGAGCGGGTGGCCACCAGTTCAATGATGTTGTCACCGGCATCGAAACGGGCGTGCAGCCAGCCGAGAAAACGGCTCAGATACTCTTTGCAGTTGTCGCGGGTGAGCTGATCGTCGGGTAACAGATGGGGGGAAAGCAGGCTGGCATCCATGGCATCTCACACTCTCGGTCTGGCCGGATAAAGATCAACCCCGGCGTGTGGCCGGGGTTGAATATCAAACGTGGCGGATAACACGCTCGATGGTATCATCGGGGCGCAGGGTGAGCACCTCGCAGCCATCCTCGGTTACCAGCAGGGTATGCTCCCACTGGGCGGAGTCGCCGCCATCCTTGGTGGTCACGGTCCAGCCATCTTTCGGGTTGATGCGGCAGTGATACTTCTTGCTGTTGACCATGGGCTCGATGGTGAAGCACATGCCCGGCTTGAGCTCCAGCTTGCCGCCATTGCGGTAGTGCAGGATCTGCGGCTCCTCGTGGAATTCGCTGCCGATGCCGTGGCCACAGTAGTCGCGCACCACGGAGAAGCCAGCCTTCTCGACGATGGGCTGGATCAGGGCGCCTATTTCGGTGATGCACATGCCGGGCCGCACCTGCTTGATGGCGGCGTACAGGCTCTCCTGTGCAACCTTGCACAGCTGGCGACGCAGCGGTGTGGTCTCACCCACGATGAACATGGCGGAGGTGTCGCCGTGGAAGCCATCCTTGATGACCGTGATGTCCAGGTTGATGATGTCCCCTTCCCGCAATTTCTTGTGATTGGGGATGCCGTGACAGATGACGTCGTTCACCGAGGTGCAGATGGACTTGGGGAAGCCGTGGTAGTTGAGCGGGGCCGGGATTGCCTGCTGCACGTCGACAATATAGTCGTGGCACAGGGTGTTCAGCTCGTCGGTGGTGACGCCAGCCTTGACGTGGGGGGCTATCATGATTAGCACATCGGCGGCCAGCTGGCCGGCAACGCGCATCTTTTCAATCTCTTCCGGTGTCTTGATTTTAATGGACATGGGATCTCTCTTGGGGCCTGACTGCGCATACGGTCGATGCCCAACAATCAGGTAATGAAAAATAGATGCGTTTGCAATCAGGCCAAAATTTTATCCCCAACCCCCGTTTACTTCCAGTGTGATTGTCATCACAACGTCAAATCCTCTGTCTGGCATCCAGCAGAGGGATCCATTTTTAGCACTCCGGCCGGTGGTGTCCTGGCCAAAGTTATGGTATAAAGCGCGCCGGAATGGGGAACTTGCGTCCGCATTTCATCACCCTTACTCAATAACACACACACATCGACACCTGTACCGGGGTGCCCCTTTGGGGTCGGTTACATGGGATGTGTGGAGGCCTAACCCCAATACAGAGGTATAAAATGGCTAAAGTTTCTATGCGCGACATGCTGCAAGCCGGCGTTCACTTCGGTCACCAGACTCGTTACTGGAACCCGAAAATGAAGTCCTACATCTTCGGTGCCCGCAGCAAGGTTCACATCATCAACTTGGAAAAAACCGTTCCGATGTTTGACGATGCCATGAACTTCATCAGCTCCGTAGCTGCCAAGAAGGGCAAGGTACTGTTTGTAGGTACCAAGCGTGCCGCGTCTGAAGCCGTAAAAGATGCCGCCGGTCGTTGCGACCAGTTCTATGTCAACCACCGCTGGTTGGGTGGCATGCTGACCAACTGGAAAACCGTTCGTCAGTCCATCAAGCGCCTGAAAGATCTGGAAACCCAGAGCCAAGACGGTACCTTCGAAAAGCTGACCAAGAAAGAGGCGCTGATGCGTACTCGCGAAATGGACAAGCTGGAGAAGAGCCTGGGTGGTATCAAGAACATGGGCGGCCTGCCTGACGTGCTGTTCGTTGTCGATGCCGACCACGAGCACATCGCTATCAAAGAAGCCAACAACCTGGGTATCCCGGTAGTTTCCATCGTTGATACCAACTCCAACCCGGACGGCGTTGATTACGTCATCCCGGGTAACGACGATGCTATCCGTGCCGTACAGCTGTATCTGAATGCTGCTGCTGACACCGTACTGGAAGCTCGCGCTCAGGACATCGTTGTTCAAGCCGAACAAGATGGCTTCGTTGAAGCTGAGTAATTGATAAGGACTGAAAAGCCCTTATTAACCAAGCTGATGTAATTGGTTAGCAGGGGCCCTTGTGGCCCCTGTTTCTTGTCAATTCAAGACCGAGGATACTGGACATGGCTAACGTTACTGCCGCCCTGGTAAAAGAACTGCGCGAGCGCACTGCTGCTGGCATGATGGATTGCAAAAAAGCACTGGAAGAAGCTGCTGGTGATATCGAGCTGGCAATCGAGAACATGCGCAAATCCGGTCAGGCCAAAGCCGCCAAAAAAGCAGGCCGTATCGCTGCTGAAGGCGTGATTTTCGCCCGTACCGAAGGCAACATTGCTGCCATGATCGAGCTGAACAGCGAAACCGACTTCGTCGCCAAAGATGCCAGCTTCATGGCAATGGGCCAGAAGATCGCCGATATCGCTGCGACCCAGAAAATTGCTGACGTCGACGCCCTGAAAGCGACCGATTTCGGCAACGGTGAGTCCATCGAGCTGACCATCACCAACCTGATCGCCAAGATCGGTGAGAACATGAACCTGCGTCGCGTGATGCTGGTTGAAGGTGACAACCTGGGCACTTACGTTCACGGTTCCCGCATTGGTGTTATCACCAAGCTGACCGGTGGTTCCGCCGAGCTGGCCAAAGATCTGGCCATGCACGTTGCAGCCAACAGCCCGCAATTCGTCAAGCCTGAAGACGTGTCTGCTGAAGTCGTTGCCAAAGAGCGCGAAATCCAGATCGACATCGCCATCAACTCCGGCAAGCCGAAAGAGATCGCCGAGAAGATGGTTGAAGGCCGCATGAAGAAGTTCACCGGTGAGGTTTCCCTGACTGGTCAGCCGTTCGTGAAGGATCCTTCCATGACCGTTGCCGAGCTGCTGAAGAAAGAAGGCGCTGACGTTGTCTCCTTCACCCGTTTCGAAGTGGGCGAAGGCATCGAGAAGCAAGAGACCGATTTCGCTGCTGAAGTTGCAGCCCAAATCGCGGCCGCTCAGAAGGCCTAACCGAACCGGTTTTTCCGTTTCCCCAGACCGCGACTTATGTCGCGGTCTTTATATGACCAGGAATCAGTGACATGAGTACCAATCCCAAGCCTGCATACAGACGTGTTCTTCTGAAGTTGAGTGGTGAAGCCCTGCAAGGATCCGAGGGTTTTGGCATTGATCCGGCGGTGCTGGAGCGGATGGCCCAAGAGATCAAAGAACTGGTTGAGCTGGGTGTTCAGGTCGGTCTGGTCATCGGTGGCGGCAACCTGTTCCGTGGTGCTGGTCTTGCCAAAGCGGGCATGAACCGCGTGGTGGGCGACCACATGGGTATGCTGGCCACCGTCATGAACGGTCTGGCCATGCGTGATGCCCTGCATCGTGCTTATGTGAATGCCCGTCTGATGTCTGCCATCTCTCTGCAGGGCGTTTGTGATTCCTATAGCTGGGCCGAGGCCATCAGCCAGCTGCGCGCCGGCAAGGTAGTGATCTTCTCTGCCGGTACTGGCAACCCCTTCTTTACCACCGACTCCGCGGCCTGCCTGCGCGGGATCGAGATCGAAGCGGACGTGGTGCTCAAAGCCACCAAGGTCGATGGCGTATTCACGGATGATCCGGTCAAGAACCCGGATGCCGTGCTGTACCATGAATTGAGTTATGATGAAGTTCTTGAAAAAGAACTCAAAGTGATGGATCTTGCTGCTTTTACTCTGGCCCGTGACCATGATCTGCCGATCCGCGTGTTCAACATGAACAAACCGGGTGCGCTGCGTCGGGTTATCATGGGTGAGCCGGAAGGCACCCTGATCCACCACATCGGCAAGTAAGACAAGAGATCAGGCTGGAAGGCGCTCTTATTCATTACGCCAGCAAATAAATATGATAGACACGAGCCGCGTGGCGGCTCGTTCGCCAAAAGGAAAACCACTGTGATCAACGAGATTAAAAACGACGCCAAGGACCGTATGGCCAAGAGCGTAGAGTCGCTCAAGACCCAGATGTCCAAGATCCGTACCGGCCGTGCTCACCCGAGCCTGCTCGACGGTATCCAGGTTGAGTATTACGGTGCTGCCACTCCTCTGAAACAGTTGGCCAACGTGGTGGCAGAAGATGCTCGTACCCTGTCCATCTCCATTTTTGACCGCTCCATGATCCAGGCGGTAGAAAAGGCAATCCTGACCTCTGATCTGGGCCTGAACCCGTCCAGCAATGGCCAGACCTTGCGCGTGCCCTTGCCGCCGCTGACCGAAGAGCGTCGCCGCGATCTGACCAAGATCGTCCGTGCCGAAGCCGAAGGTGCCCGTGTGGCCGTGCGCAACATCCGTCGCGATGCCAACGCCGACCTGAAAGCGCTGCTCAAGGACAAAGAGATCTCCGAAGACGACGACCGTCGTGCCCAGGAAGAGATCCAGAAACTCACCGATGCCTTCATCAAGCTGGCGGATGACGCCCTGGCCGTGAAGGAAAAGGAGCTAATGGAAATCTAAGTCTCTGACAGGTATATTACGAGCGCCGTGTAGTGCCCCTGCACGGCGCTTTTGTCTTTGTGGGAGAAATGAATGTCGCTTTTGGCAGCGTTAGGTAATTGTGCCAACTCGTCCTTGCCTCGTCATGTGGCCATCATCATGGATGGCAACGGGCGCTGGGCTCAGAACCGTGGCAAGATGCGGGTCTATGGTCACAAGGCGGGCGTGAAGTCTGTTCGTGAGGCGGTGACCTTTGCCGCGCGCGCCAAGATAGAGGCGTTGACCCTGTTTGCCTTCTCCAGTGAGAACTGGCGGCGGCCGGAAGGGGAGGTCAGTGCCCTGATGGAGCTGTTCCTGACCGTGCTGGGCCGTGAGGTCAGTAAACTGCACAGCAACGGGATCCGGCTCAAGGTGATCGGTGATACCGCCCGCTTCAGCGACCGCTTGCAAGCCAAGATCGCCAAGGCAGAGGCCCTGACCGCCGACAACCAGGGGCTGACCCTCAATATTGCCGCCAATTACGGTGGTCAGTGGGATATAGCCCTGGCGGCCCGTAAACTGGCCCGTGCCGTGGCGGCAGGCGAGCTGGACGCCGATGCCATTGATGAGTCCCTGCTGGCCGGACAGGTCTGCATGGCCGACCTGCCCCCTGTGGATCTGCTGATCCGGACCGGCGGCGATCATCGCATCAGCAATTTTGTGTTATGGCAGCTCGCCTATGCAGAGCTCTATTTTACCCCGGTATTGTGGCCCGATTTCAACGAGGCCGAGTTCAGTGAGGCGGTCGCCTCTTTCGTTGCCCGCGAGCGTCGCTTCGGGTGTACGGGTGAACAGATACGGGAATTGATCGCCGAGCATCAGACCGGCTAAATCCCCTCCCAAGAGAGAGGTTTCTTTTGCTAAAACAACGAATTATTACCGCATTGCTACTGGTTCCCCTGGTGTTGGGGGCGCTATTTTTTCTGCCGTTGAAATTCTTTGCCCTGTTGGCAGCCTTGGTGTTTCTGTTGGCCAGCCGCGAGTGGAGCGGCTTCGTCTCTGCCCAGCCGCAGCAATGGTTGCCGCTGGTGTTCTGTCTGCTGCTCGGTGCCAGCCTGTTCTTGCTGCCGGTCGAGCAGCTGTGGACTCCCCATCTGAACCCGCTGGTGATGGGTGTGCTCTGGACCGCGTGCAGCTGGTGGCTGCTGGGGCTATTGCTGGTATTGCGTTATCCCCAGAGCGCCAAGCTGTGGAAAGAGTCCATCTGGCTCAAGTCCCTGTTCGGTCTGGTGACCCTGGTGCCCTTCTTCTGGTCCCTGGTGGCTATCCGTGGTTACAACTTCTATCACGACCCCATGATGGGGTCCTGGATCCTGCTGTTCGTCATGGGGTTGGTCTGGGCGGCAGATTCTGGCGCGTACTTTTTCGGTAAGGCCTTTGGCAAACACAAGCTGGCACCGGCCGTCAGCCCGGGTAAAACCATCGAAGGCATGTTTGGCGGCCTGTTTACCGCCAGCCTGCTGGCCGTTGCTGTGACCTGGTTCATGGATTTCGTGCCCGCCAAGATGGCCATTGTGCTGTTTTGCTCCCTGCTGGCGGTGCTGGCATCCGTACTCGGCGATCTGACCGAGAGCATGTTCAAGCGGGAGGCGGGCATCAAGGATTCTGGTACCCTGCTGCCTGGTCATGGCGGCATTCTCGACCGGATCGACAGCCTGACGGCCGCCCTGCCGGTGTTTCTGCTCAGCTATCTGTTGCTCAGCCAGGAATTCTGATGCCTCACTCGCTGATGATCCCGGGAGCGTCCGGCTCCGTCAGTCTGTTACTCGTTCAGGAGTGTTAATGAATAGTCTGATGATCTTGAAGGCTTTCAGCTCCATCCATCCGTTAGCAAGTCGGGAGTGTTGATGCATAATCTGGTGATTCTGGGCTCGTCTGGCTCTATCGGTCAGAGCACCCTCAAGGTACTGCGGCAGAATCCGGGCCGTTGGCAGGTATTGGCACTGACGGCGGTCCGCAGCGTGGATGCCATGTTGCGCGACTGTCTCGAATTTTCCCCCCGTTTCGCCGTCATGGTGGATGAAGACGCGGCTGCCACACTGGCAGGCCGGCTCAAGGCCCATGGCAGTGTCACCTGCGTACTATCCGGTCAGGCAGCCTTGTGCGAGGTGGCTGCCCATCCCGATGCTCACAGCGTGATGGCGGCCATCGTCGGTGCTGCGGGTTTGGCACCCACCATGGCCGCCGTGCGCGCTGGCAAGCGTATCCTGCTGGCCAACAAGGAGGCACTGGTGATGTCCGGTGCTTTCTTCATGGAGGCGGTGCGCGACTACGGTGCCGAACTGCTGCCCATCGATAGCGAGCACAATGCAATTTTCCAGTGCCTGCCTGAAGCCATTCAGCGTCAGCCCGGCTTCTGCGATCTGGCGGAAGCGGGCATCAGCAAGATACTGCTGACCGGCTCCGGCGGCCCGTTCCGCTACACCAGCATTCAGGAGCTGGCGCATGTCACGCCAGCCCTGGCCATTGCCCACCCGAACTGGTCAATGGGGGCCAAGCTCTCGGTGGACTCCGCCACCATGATGAACAAGGGACTGGAGTACATAGAGGCGCGCTGGCTGTTCAATGTGGCGCCCGAGCAGATCCAGGTGGTGATCCATCCCCAGTCCGTCATCCACTCCATGGTGCAGTACAAGGATGGCTCCGTGTTGGCCCAGCTTGGCAACCCGGACATGTGTACACCCATCGCCCATGCCCTGGCCTATCCACGTCGTGTTGAGTCTGGGGTGGAACCTTTGGATTTCTTCAGTGTCGGAGAATTCAGCTTTCTCCGGCCCGATTACGATCGCTACCCCTGCCTGGCGCTGGCCATGAGTGCCTGCCAGCAAGGACAGGCGGCGACCACGGCGCTCAATGCTGCCAATGAAGAGGCCGTTGCAGCTTTCCTTGCAGAGCGGATCGGTTTTATGGATATTGCCAGAGTCAATGAGGCCATCATGGCGGCACTGGGCAGTTCTGCCGTGGGGTCACTGGATGATTTGATTGCGCTGGATAGTGCGGCCCGTACCCGTGCTCACAATTTGATTGAGGAGCTTAGCTGATGAGTGGTATTTCGTGGCATTGTGCTGCCTTTATCCTTGCCTTCGGGTATCGGACCCTGCATGAAATCGAGGTGGCTGACTGATGGGCGGCGTGTTGTGGAACATCGGTGCCTTTATCGTTGCCCTCGGGTTGCTGGTTGCGGTTCATGAATTCGGCCACTTCTGGGTGGCTCGTCGCTGTGGCGTCAAGGTCGAACGCTTCTCCATCGGTTTTGGCAAGGCGATCTGGCGTCGGGTTGGCAAGGATGGCACCGAGTATGTGCTGGCGCTGATCCCGCTCGGCGGCTACGTCAAAATGCTGGATGGCCGGGTCGATGAGCTCCAACCCGGTGATGAGCAATATGCTTTCAATCACAAGAGTGTCTGGGCACGCATGGCCATCGTCGCGGCGGGCCCGATGGCGAACTTCGTGTTTGCCCTGTTTGCCCTCTGGCTGATGTTCATGATCGGCGTCCCTGCCGTCAAACCCGTGGTGGGGGAGGTGCGTCCCGCCTCCATCGTCGCGGCGGCCGGGATCGAACCCGGCATGGAGATCGTCGGTGTCGGCGACAAGGCGACCGGTGACTGGGAGAGCGTGACCTATGCCCTCATCAGCCACTTGGGCGATGATTCCATGAAGCTCAAGCTGAAAGCGGCCAACACCAGCTATGTGGTTGACAAGACCCTCCAGCTCGATGGCTGGAAGTTCGACCCGGACAAGGAGTCACCCATCGGCAGCCTGGGGATTGTCCCCCTCGGCGGCAAGGTTCTGCCCGTGGTCGAGGCCATCGTGCCCAAGAGCGCCAGCGAAAAGGCCGGCATTCTGGTCGGTGATCGCATCAAGCGGGTGGGCGAGCAGGAGGTCACCGAGTGGGCCCAATTCGTGCTCGAGGTGCAACAGTCTCCGGAGCAGCCACTGTCGCTGGTGGTGGAGCGAGCGGGCAGCGAGCTGACCCTGACCCTGACCCCGGATGTGAAAAAAGTGCGGGGCCAGCTGGTCGGTTTTGTCGGCCTGTCACCGCAACTGGTTCCATTACCGGATGAGTATCGAATTCTGTTACAGTATGGGCCTTTACAAGCCCTGTGGCAGGGCGCCGAGAAGACTTGGAGCCTGACCACTCTGACCTTTGACATGATTGGCAAGCTGATTGGTGGCGTTGTTTCGCTGGATAATCTGAGCGGCCCCATCTCCATTGCCAAGGGCGCAGGCAGCAGTGCCGATTACGGTCTGGTCTATTTCCTCGGCTTTCTGGCGCTGATCAGCGTCAACCTGGGGATCATCAACCTGTTTCCCCTGCCGGTGCTGGATGGTGGCCATCTGGTCTACTTCCTCATCGAGGCAGTCACCGGTAAACCGGTATCAGAAAAAATTCAGGAAGTGGGTTTCAGGATCGGCGCCGCCATTCTGATGTTACTGATGGGCATTGCGCTGTTTAATGATTTCGCTCGCCTCTGAGGCCAGAGCATCAACAAGGACACATAAGAACAAAATGGCTGTTAAAAAAGCATTGGTGTTGAGTTGCCTGCTGGGTGCCAGTTTCCTGGCCCAGGCGGCCCCTGCCTCTTTTGTGGTGCAAGATATCCAGGTCGACGGCTTGCAGCGAGTGACGCTGGGAGCCGCCCTGTTGAACCTGCCTATCCGGGTTGGCGATACCGTCGATTCCGTGACCCTGGCCAACGCTATCAAGAAGCTCTACTCCTCCGGCAACTTCGAGGACGTGAGGGTTTATCGTGACGGTCAGGTGCTGCAAGTGGCAGTCAAGGAGCGGCCGACCATCTCCAGCATCGAGTTTTCAGGCAATAAGGATATTAAGGAAGAGCAGCTGACCCAGAGTCTGGAGTCTTCCGGCATCCGGGTGGGTGATCCGCTGGATCGCACCGTATTGAGCTCCCTCGAGAAGGGTCTGGAAGATTTCTACTACGGCGTGGGCAAATACTCTGCCAAGGTCAAGGCCATCGTCACTCCGCTGCCGCGCAACCGGGTTGACCTCAAGTTCACCTTCGTGGAAGGGGAAGCGGCCAAGATCCAGCAGATCAACATAGTCGGCAACAACGTCTTCCCGGAAAAGAAACTGCTGGCCCAGCTCTCCCTCAAGGATGATGTGCCCTGGTGGAATTTCACCGGTGATCAGCGTTACCAGAAGCAGAAACTGGCCGGTGACATCGAGACCCTGCGCTCCTACTACATGGACCGTGGCTACATCCGCTTCACCCAGGAGTCGACCCAGGTCTCCATGACCCCCGATAAAAAGGGCGTCTATGTCACCCTCAATATCAAGGAAGGGGACCAGTACAAGGTCTCCGGGGTTCAGCTCAAGGGCGATATGATCGCTCGTGGCAGCGAGATGAAGGCCCTTATCCCCATAGCGGTGGGTGGCATCTACTCCGCCAGCCAGGTAACCCATACCGAAGAGGTGCTTTCCAAGTTCCTCGGCCGTTACGGCTACGCCTATCCGAAAGTGGTCACCTTCCCGCAGGTCAATGACAAGACCAAGGAAGTGGAGCTGATCGTCAACATAGAGCCGGGTCCCCGTGTCTATGTGCGCAACATCAACTTCAGCGGCAACGTCACCACCAAGGATGAAGTGCTGCGTCGCGAGATGCGTCAGATGGAAAGCACCTGGCTCTCCTCCGACAGCGTCGAGCAGTCCAAGACTCGCCTCAACCGCCTCGGCTTCTTCGAAACTGCGGAAGTGGACACCAAGCGGGTGCCTGGCAGCGATGACCAGGTTGATCTCGACTTCAAGGTCAAGGAGCAGCCAGCAGGCTCCATCAACGCCGGTGTGGGCTATGGTACCGAATCGGGCCTGAGCTTGCAGGCAGGCCTGCAGCAGGACAACTTCATGGGGACCGGCAAGAAGATCGGTATCTCCGCCAGTACCAACAAGTACTCCAAGAGCGTCGACCTCAGCTACAACGATCCTTACTTCACCGTGGATGGGGTCAGCCTGGGTAGTCGTCTCTACTACAACAAGTTCAGTGCGGCCGATGCCAACATAGTCGACTACGAGAACACCACCATCGGCTACCGCCTCTCCAGTGGTTTCCCGGTCAACGAGAACAATCGCCTCGACTTCAGCCTGGGGCTTGAGAACAACAAGCTGTCCCAGCCCAACCCCTATCTGCAGGTGGATGAGTTCTGGAAGATTTACAGTGACAACAAGGATGGTGACAACCGCATGACGTTCAACACCGTCGACGTCACCGCAGGCTGGACCCGTTCTACCCTCAACAAGGGGATGTTCCCGACCGCAGGTGACCGTCAGCGTGTGAACGCCAAGGTGACTGTGCCCGGCATGGATCTGCAGTACTTCAAGCTGAACGCCGAAGACGCGCACTACTTCCCGTTCGATGCGGATCACCAGTGGGTGCTGATGACCCGGGCCCGCGTCTCCTACGGCAACGGTTACGGCAGCAACGGCAACTATGACCACGTCTTGCCGTTCTTCGAGAACTACTTCGCGGGTGGTTTCGATACCCTGCGTGGTTTCAAGAGCAATACAGTGGGTCCGAAGGCGCTCTACTACTACAACCTGAGTGGCAATGACGTCATCCAGGGGACCGACAGCTCGGTGGGCGGTAACGCCCTGGCGGTGGCATCCCTCGAGATGATAGTGCCGACGCCGTTTGCGTCCGAGACCTATCAGCCTCAGCTGCGCACCAGCTTCTTCATCGATGCCGGTTCTGTCTGGGATACCACCTTCGACTATGACCAGTTCAAGAACCGCTGTTTCAGTGGTTGTAACTATCTGGCCGACTATTCGGATCCGACCAACTACCGTGCCTCGGCGGGTCTGTCGCTGCAGTGGCTTTCCCCCATGGGACCGCTGGTGTTCGCGATTGCCCGTCCGCTCAAGGAGTACGAGGGCGATCGCACCGAGTTCTTCTCATTCAACATCGGCCGTACCTTCTAAGGACGGACGCACCCCCACCCATGCGGTGGGGGTATTCAATGATGGGACGCGCAGCTTGCGTGCCTCACCAGGTAACAAGTCGGTCCGGGTACCACTTGCATAATCGGGTAAATCAGGTAGCCCTCACATGAGGGAACAAGGAGTAAGTGTGAATAAAGCGTTGAAAGTAGCTGGTTTGAGTTTTGCACTGATGGCTGCCGGCATGGGATCCGCCTTGGCCGAGACCAAAATCGCTGTGGTTGACATGGGCGAGGTATTCCAAAAGCTGCCCCAGCGTGAAGCTGTCTCCAAGAAGCTGAAAGGTGAATTCGAGCCGCGCATGCGTGAGCTGCAGAAGCTGGAAGCCGATGGTCAGCAACTGGTCGAGAAGTTCAAGAAGGACGAAGCCTTCATGAGCGCCGAGCAGAAGAAGCAGAGCCAGGAGAAACTGGCCAAGCTGCAGATGGAGTTCAACCAGAAGCGTCAGGCGTTCGAACAGGACAACGGTCGCCGTCAGTCCGAAGAGCGCGGCAAGATCCTGACCAAGGTGCAGGCTGCTATCGAATCCATTGCAAAGAGCAATGGCTATGATCTGGTGCTGGAGCGCAATGCTGCCCCGTATGCCGCCAGCAAGCTGGACATCTCTGCCCAGGTTATTTCTCAGGTAAGCAAGAGCAACTAATTGATGGCATTCACTCTCGCACAGCTGGCCCAGCAACTGGGGGCCCAGGTCCATGGCGACGGAACCCTGGAAATCCGCAAGGTAGCGACACTGGAAAAGGCCGGGGAGGGGGATATCACCTTCCTGTCCAATAAAAAGTACCGGCATTATCTGGAACAGAGCAAGGCCACGGCCGTGCTCATTACAGAAGCGGATTTGCCATTTTGTTCCACCAATGCCTTGGTGATCAATGACCCCTATGTGGGGTTTGCCCGGGTAGCCCAACTGCTGGACACCACGCCGCAACCGGCCACGGATATCCATCCGAGCGCCGTCATCGCGGCTGACGTGCAACTGGGCGAGAGAGTGGCCATCGGGGCCAATGCGGTGATCGAATCCGGCGTCGTGCTGGGGGATGACGTGCGCATAGGTCCTGGCTGTTTTGTTGGCAAAAATACCCAACTGGGAGCACGCTCCCGGTTGTGGGCCAACGTCACCCTGTATCACAACATCACCATGGGCACCGACTGTCTGGTTCAATCCGGCACAGTGATCGGCGCCGATGGATTCGGTTATGCCAATGAGCGTGGCGAGTGGATCAAGATCCCCCAGCTCGGTGGTGTGACCATAGGCAATCGGGTCGAGATCGGGGCCTGCACCACCATAGACCGCGGTGCGCTGGAAGATACCTGCATCGCGGATAATGTCATCATCGACAACCAGTGCCAGATCGCTCACAACGTCGAAATCGGTTACGGTACCGCCATCGCGGGCGCGACCACGATGGCCGGTAGTCTCAAGGTCGGCAAATACTGTATCATTGGCGGCGCCGCTGTCTTTAACGGGCACATGGAAATATGCGATCAGGCCACCATTACTGGCATGGCCATGGTGATGCGACCCATTACCGAGCCCGGTGTCTACTCTTCCGGCATCCCACTGCAAACCAATAAAGAGTGGCGCAAGACCGCCGCCCGGGTGATGCGTATCGAAGAGATGCACAAGCGGTTGAGCAAGCTTGAGAAGAAGCTGGATCAAGAATAATCACGATTGGTATAGGGTACTGTTTTGACTACTGAAAAGAAGAGCCTGGGTATCCAGGAAATCATGGATCTGCTGCCCCACCGTTATCCCTTCCTGATGGTGGACAAGGTGGAAAGCTACGAGATCAGCGACGAGCGCAAAACCCTGCGCGCTATCAAGAACGTCTCGTTCAACGAGCCGATCTTCCAGGGGCACTTCCCGGCCAAGCCGGTGTTTCCTGGCGTGCTGATCCTGGAAGCCATGGCGCAGGCCACTGGTATTCTGGCGTTTACCATGGTGGGCAAGCCGTCTCCCAACGAACTCTATTACTTTGCCTCAATCGATAACGCTCGTTTCAAGCGTCCGGTCGGCCCCGGCGATCAGCTGGTGCTTGACGTGGTGTTCCTGAAAGAGCGTCGCGGTATTGCCAAGTTCACCGGTGTCGCCACCGTCGATGGTGAAGTGGTCTGTACCGCCGAGCTGATGTGCGCCAAACGCGAGGTTTAATACACGTGATCGACCAGACTGCCATCATTCACGATACTGCCATCGTTCATGAGTCTGCCGTGATCGGTAAAGGGGCTGAAATCGGCCCCTTTTCTGTCATCGGCGCCGAGGTTGAAATCGGCGAAAACACCTGGATAGGCTCTCATGTGGTGATCAAAGGCCCGACCAAGATAGGTCGTGGCAACAAGATCTTCCAGCACACCTCCATCGGTGAGGATTGCCAGGACAAGAAGTACGCTGGCGAGCGCACTTTCCTCGAGATCGGCGATAACAACGTCTTTCGCGAGAACTGCACTGTGCATCGCGGCACCATCCAGGATCAATCCCTGACCAAGGTGGGCAGCGGCAACCTGTTCATGGTCAACGTGCACGTTGCCCATGATTGCCTCATCGGTGACCACTGCATCTTCGCCAACAACGCGACCCTGGCGGGCCACGTGGTGATCGGTGATTTCGTGATCTTTGGCGGTCTCTCCGCAATCCACCAGTTTGGTCGGGTTGGCTCCCACGCCTTCGTTGGTGGCTGCGCTGCCCTGAACAAGGACGTGCCGCCCTATGTGATGGCGGCCGGCAACTACGCCAAGCCGTTCGGGGTCAACTCCGAAGGGCTGCGTCGTCGCGGCTATAGCCCTGAGGCCATCTCGGCCGTCAAGCGCGCCTACAAGGAGATCTTCCGCTCCGGCAAGACCATCGAAGAGGTGTTGCCCGTGCTGATGGAGATGGCGGCCAGTGAACCGGCTGTTCAGCTCTATGTGGATTTCCTCAAGGACAACGAGCGCGGGATCATCCGTGCCTGATCCCGTTCGCATCGGTATCGTCGCCGGGGAGACCTCCGGCGACATCCTGGCAGCCGGGCTGGTGCGTGAACTTCAGCGCCGCTATCCGGATGCGCAGTTTGAAGGGATTGCCGGGCCGCGGATGCAGGCCCTGGGCGTCAAGGCGCTGTTCGAGATGGAAGAGCTTTCCGTCATGGGGATCACCGAGGTGCTTGGCCGCCTGCCCCGCATCCTCAAGGTCCGCCGCGAACTGCTGCGCCATTTTATTGCCAATCCGCCTGACATCTTCGTCGGGGTGGATGCACCGGATTTCAATATCGAGGTGGAGCTGAAACTGCGCCGCGCCGGTATCAAGACGGTTCACTACGTCAGCCCCTCTGTGTGGGCCTGGCGTCAGAACCGCATTCACAAGATCAAGGCTGCCACCGACATGGTGCTCGCCTTCCTGCCATTCGAGAAAGCCTTCTACGACCGTTTCGATGCCCCTTGCCGCTTTGTCGGCCACACCATGGCGGATGATATTCCGCTGGTGCCGGATCAAGCCGCGGTGCGCCAGGCGCTCGGCATTGACCCGGGCCGACGCTGGCTGGCCGTGCTGCCCGGCAGTCGCAGTGCCGAGGTGGGTTTCATGTCACCGGTATTTCTCGAGGCCTGCAAGCACCTGACCGTGCGTTACCCGGATCTCGGTTTCATCGTGCCGCTGGTCAACGACAAACGGCGCGAGCAGTTCATGGCCATCAAGGCCGAGCTGGCGCCGGATCTCGACATGGTGCTGCTGGAAGGGCAGGGCCGCGAGGCGATGATCGCCGCCGATGCCGTGCTGCTTGCTTCCGGTACCGCCGCGCTCGAAGCCATGCTGGTGAAAAAGCCCATGGTGGTGGGTTACAAGCTCAAGCCCTTCAGCTACTGGCTGGCCCAGCGCTTGGTGAAGACCGCTTATGTGTCCCTGCCCAACTTGCTGGCAGACCAGATGCTGGTACCCGAGTTGCTGCAGCACGAGTGCACCCCGGACAATCTGGTGGAAGAGGTCAGCAAGCTGCTGGAACACGATAACCGCGAGCTCATCGCCACCTTCACCCGGCTGCACCAGCGCATTCGCTGCAATGCCGATGTGCAGGCCGCCGATGCGGTGGCCGATCTGCTTGGCAGATAATATTCCCGGGCGGCCGATTATGCTGCGCTAATCGACCCCATGTCAGGCCCTGCGGGGCCTGTTTTGATTCAAGGCTGCAAGATGATGATCGATATTCCCGAAGACAGGCTGGTTGCCGGTGTGGACGAGGTGGGGCGTGGCCCCCTGGTGGGTGACGTGGTCACGGCCGCCGTGATCCTGGATCCCGCCAACCCCATTGTCGGGCTGGCAGACTCCAAGAAGCTCTCCGAGAAGAAACGTCTGGCGCTGTTTGACGAGATCAAGGCCAAGGCGCTGGCCTGGGCCATCGGCCGCGCTACGCCGCAGGAGATAGACGAGCTCAACATACTGCACGCCACCATGCTGGCGATGCAGCGCGCCGTGGCGGGACTGAACGTCACCCCCGAGCTGGTCTTTATCGACGGCAACCGCTGCCCGGCATTGCCGATGGAAGCGCGCGCCGTGGTCAAGGGCGATAGCCTGGTGGCCGCCATCAGCGCCGCCTCGATTCTGGCCAAGGTGACCCGCGATGGGGAAATGACCGAGCTGGACAGCCGTCATCCCGAGTACGGTTTCGCCCGTCACAAGGGCTATCCGACGCCTGAGCACCTTGCCATTCTGGCCGAGCGCGGCCCCTTGCCCGAGTATCGGCAGAGTTTCAAACCGGTGCGCCGTGCACTGGGGATCGAGTAAACCATGCAGAGCTGCCGGCATCACGACATGCGCGCCACTCTGTGCAACGAGAGGGTATGACGATGGCTGAACCCCGTTTTATCCACCTGCGGGTCCACTCCGACTTCTCCATGGTCGATGGCCTTCAGAAGATCAACCCCATCGTCTCGGCGGCAGCGGCCAACAACATGCCGGCGCTGGCGCTGACCGACCAGATGAACATGTGTGGCCTGGTGCGCTTCTATGGTTCGGCCCACGGCAAGGGCATCAAGCCCATCGTCGGGGCCGACTTCTGGGTGCAGAGCGAGGCGCTGGGTGACGAGCAGTTTCGCCTCACCCTGCTGGCCATAGATAACGACGGCTACCAGAACATCACCCTGCTGATCTCCCGTGGCTACCAGCGCGGTCACGTCCAGGGTCGCCCCGTCATCGACCGGGCCTGGCTCGCGGATCACGCCAAGGGCGTGATAGTGCTCTCGGGTGCACGTGAGGGGGATGTGGGCAAGTTCCTGCTCAAGGGCAACCGGCAGATGACGGAGTCGTGCCTCGATTTCTACCGGACTCACTTCCCCGACGCCTACTATCTGGAGCTGCTGCGCACCGGTCGACCCGACGAAGAGGTCTACCTGCACATGGCGGTGGCCATCGCCACCGAGTTCGAGCTGCCGGTGGTCGCCACCAACGAGGTGGTGTTCCTCAACGCCGAAGACTTTGATGCTCACGAGATCCGGGTTGCCATCCACGATGGCTACACCCTGATGGACAAGCGTCGCCCGCGCCGTTACAGCCCGCAGCAGTACCTGCGCAGCCAGGAAGAGATGGCCGAGCTGTTCGCCGACATCCCGGAGGCGCTGGAGAACACGGTGGAGATCGCCAAGCGCTGCAACGTGACGGTGCGCCTCGGTGAATACTTCCTGCCCAACTTCCCGACCGGCGACATGACCACCGAAGACTTCCTGGTAATGAAGTCCAAGGAGGGACTGGAGGACCGCCTCGCCTTCCTGTTCCCTGATCCCGAGGTTCGCGTCGCCAAGCGCGGCGAGTACGACGAGCGCCTCGACATCGAGCTCAAGGTGATCAACCAGATGGGCTTCCCGGGTTACTTCCTCATCGTGATGGAGTTTATCCAGTGGTCCAAGGACAACGGCATTCCTGTCGGGCCGGGCCGGGGGTCGGGTGCAGGGTCACTGGTGGCCTATGCGCTCAAGATCACCGATCTCGACCCGTTGGAATTTGACCTGCTGTTCGAACGCTTTCTGAACCCGGAGCGGGTCTCCATGCCCGACTTCGACGTCGACTTCTGCATGGACAGACGGGACGAGGTGATCGAGCACGTCTCCGAGATGTATGGCCGGGATGCGGTGTCCCAGATCATTACCTTCGGCAGCATGGCGGCCAAGGCGGTGGTGCGGGACGTGGGCCGGGTGTTGGGCCACGCCTACGGGTTCGTGGATCGCATCTCCAAGCTCATTCCGCCGGATCCAGGCATGACGCTGGCCAAGGCGTTCGAGGCCGAGCCCAAGCTGCCAGAGCTCTACGAGCAGGATGAGGAGGTCAAAGACCTCATCGACATGGCGCGCCGGCTGGAAGGGGTGGTGCGCAACGCTGGCAAACACGCAGGTGGCGTGGTAATCGCGCCCACCAAGATCACCGACTTTGCGCCGCTTTACTGCGACGACTCCGGTAATCACCCTGTCACCCAGTTCGACAAGAACGATGTGGAGTACGCAGGGCTGGTGAAGTTTGACTTCCTGGGGCTGCGTACCCTGACCATCATCGACTGGGCGCTTGGCATGATCAACCCGCGCCTGGCCAAGGAGGGCAAGCCGCCGGTCGACATCGCCGCCATCCCGATCCACGACAAGAAGTCGTTTGACCTGCTGCAGCGGTTCGAGACCACGGCGGTATTCCAGCTGGAATCCCGCGGCATGAAGGATCTCATCAAACGGCTGCAGCCTGACTGTTTCGAAGACATGATCGCCCTGGTGGCGCTGTTCCGGCCGGGCCCGCTCCAGTCGGGCATGGTGGACAACTTCATCGAGCGCAAGCACGGCAAGGAGGCCATCTCCTACCCGGACGAGAAGTGGCAGCACGAGAGTCTCAAGCCGATCCTGGAGCCCACCTACGGCATCATCCTCTATCAGGAGCAGGTGATGCAGATAGCCCAGGTGCTGGCGGGCTATACGCTCGGTGGGGCGGACATGCTGCGCCGGGCCATGGGCAAGAAGAACCCGGCAGAGATGGCCAAGCAGCGATCTGGGTTTGAGGAAGGCGCCGTCAAGAACGGCATTGATGGCGAACTGGCGGTGAAGATCTTCGATCTGGTGGAAAAGTTTGCGGGCTACGGCTTCAACAAATCCCACTCTGCCGCCTATGCGTTGGTCTCCTACCAGACGCTCTGGCTCAAGACCCACTTCCCGGCCGAGTTTATGGCGGCGGTGATGACCGCCGACATGGACAACACCGACAAGATAGTGACGTTGGTGGACGAGTGCCAGCGCATGGGGCTCACCGTGATACCGCCGGATGTGAACACGGGTCGTTACCGCTTCTCGGTCAACGAAGACGGTCACATCGTCTACGGTATCGGGGCTGTGAAGGGGGTGGGGGAAGGTCCCATCGACGCCATTCTCAGCGCCCGCGATCAGGATGGGCCGTTTCGCGATCTGTTCGACTTCTGCAATCGGGTCGACATCAAGAAGATCAACAAGCGGGTGATGGAAAAGCTCATCCTCTCCGGCGCCATGGACCGACTCGGCCCGCACCGCGCCGCCCTGATGGCGACCCTGGAGGAGGCGATGCGTGCCGCCGAGCAGCATGCCAAGGCTCAAGCGGTAGGCCAGGTCGACATGTTTGGTGTCCTGACCCAGGAGATTGACGACGTCAAGAAGGCGTTCGCCAACGTGCCGCACTGGCCTGACAAGGTGTGGCTGGAAGGGGAGCGCGAGACGCTCGGGCTTTATCTGACCGGGCACCCTATCAACCAGTACAGCGGCGAATTGCGTCGTTATACGTCCGGTCGCCTGTGCGATCTGCATCCCACCTCCCGGGATACGGTTACCACGGCGGCGGGGCTGGTGATCGCGGCCCGCAGCATGGTGACCAAGCGTGGCAACAAGATGGGGATCTTCACCCTGGATGACCGATCCGGCCGTCTCGATGTGACCCTGTTCAGTGAAGCGCTGGAAAAATATGAAGAATTGATGCAAAAAGACCGTATTTTGGTGGTTTCTGGACAGGTCAGCTTTGATGACTTCTCCGGTGGCCTTAAAATGTCGGCCCGTGAATTACTGGATATCAACGATGCGAGGGAGCGTTTTGCCAGGGCAATCCGCATCTCCCTCGATGAACAGCGGATTGATGATCGCTTTTTCCCGCGTTTGTGCGAGATTTTGGAACCCGCCCGTGCCGGAGTCTGTCCGGTTCAGGTAAACTATCGTCGCCCCGGCTCCCGGGTGCGATTGACGCTCGGTACCGAGTGGCGGGTGACGCCCACCGATCAACTGATAGATGACTTGCGCGTCCTGCTTGGACGAGAGCGGGTTGAATTGGTTTTTGATTAGAGGATCTATAGGCCCTATGAGTCTTTTTCTGGATTTTGAACAGCCAATTGCCGAGTTGCAGGCGCAGATTGATGAACTCCGTCATGTGAGTGAGCACAACAGTGCTGTCGATCTCAATGAAGACATTCGCCGGCTGGAGAAGAAAAACGAAGAGCTGACCAAGAAGATCTTCGGTGATCTGGGTGCCTGGCAGGTATCCCAGATGGCGCGTCATCCCCAGCGCCCCTACACCTTTGACTATATCGAGCATATCTTCACCGATTTCGACGAGTTGGCTGGGGATCGCGCCTATGCCGATGACAAGGCTATCGTCGGCGGCATCGCCCGTCTCGACGGTGAGCCGGTGATGGTGATTGGTCACCAGAAGGGTCGCGAGACCAAAGAGAAGATCAAGCGTAACTTCGGCATGCCGCGTCCGGAAGGATACCGCAAGGCCCTGCGCCTGATGGAGATGGCCGAGCGCTTCAAGATGCCGATCATCACCTTCATCGACACCCCGGGTGCTTATCCCGGTGTGGGTGCCGAGGAACGTGGCCAGTCTGAAGCCATCGCCCACAACCTGAAAGTGATGGCCGGTCTGACTGTGCCTGTGGTCTGCACCGTGATCGGTGAAGGTGGCTCGGGTGGTGCGCTGGCTATCGGCGTGGGGGATCGCGTCAACATGCTGCAATACTCCACCTACTCCGTCATCTCGCCGGAAGGGTGTGCCTCCATCTTGTGGAAGAGCGCCGACAAGGCACCGATCGCCGCGGATGCCATGGGCATCACGGCCCAGCGCCTGCAGGAGCTGAAGCTCATCGACAGCATAGTCGAGGAGCCCCTTGGCGGTGCCCACCGCAATGTGGAGCTGATGGCCAAGCGCCTGAAGGATCGCATCCAGCAGGATCTTAACGCGTTGCGTCCGCTCGAGACTGATGAGCTGCTGGAGCAGCGCTACCAGCGCCTGATGGGCTACGGCTACTGCTAAGCACCGGCTTCATCCCGACCCGCCAGAAGGCCCCCGCATTGCGGGGGCCTTCTTTTTGGGGCCGGGATAAATGCTATTCATACGGATATCATTTGGCGCTATGTTTGCCGAACACCCCGTGTCGGATCAACCGAGTGGCGGATCGTGGCCAAAAAAGTGGGCTCCCGCTCCTGGTGCCGGTCAGTTAAGCCTGACTGACATTGTTTTTATTGGTTTTTTCACACTGCGCTTCCATGGTCTGGCTTCACGCAGCGGGGGTCAGTTCGCGCTCTTCTCTTTGTTAATACGAATAGCCTGCTGGCTGTTAATACGAATGGCCCGCTGGTTGCTCCAGGTCTGCCACCCGCCTCGGGATATGCCAGGTGACACAGATGGCATGCAGCTCAACTCATGGACAAGGTAGACCGGCGCCCTGTGAAAACTCAGTTGACTTGCCGTCTATCCCCTCAAGCTCGCTGCCCTCTTCACCTGTGTGCGGCTCTGTCTAGCCGGCGCGACGGGCCAGCTGGACTTCCTGATGAGAACCGATCGGCTTGGCGTGATGCGGGCGAAGGGGTGTGCACGCCCGCTTGAGTCGACGCCACTCCTGCCAAAGCAGCCCGCACAGCGGCAGGGTCAGCAGCAAGACAGTGGTGGGCTGGGCCATCAGCACACCCTCGCGGCCCCACCAGAGCGGCAGCAGGAAGATCAGCGGCAGCAGCAGCAGTGTCTTGGCCGCCGAGATGATCAGCGCCTGCTTGGTGCGGGCCATGGACTGCAGCAACACTATGCCGAACATGATGATCCCCTCCAGCGGAATGGCGCTGAGGTTGAGGGTCAGGCTGCTGACGGCCGCAGCAAGCAGCTCGGCATCCTGATTGCCGATGTAGAGCATGGCCACCTGGCGCGGCAGCAGCTGGATCAGTAGCCAGACCGCCATGCCATAGGCAAGCGTGATCTTGAGCCCCATCTCCATCAGGAATTTCAGATCCCGATAGCGTTTGGCCCCCGTCGCCTGGCTGATGAGCGGTTGGATGCCGAAGGCCAGACCCTGCAGGATCACGATGAACACGGCTTCTGTGTAACCGGCTACGGTGAAGCCGGCCAGATCCTTGATGGCGCCATACGCCATCAGCTGGCTGTTGTGTAGCAGCAGTAGCAGCCCCAGGTTGAACTGGGCTATCAGGCTTGGCAGGCCGGTGAACAGCAGGTTGGGCATGGCCGGGAGTATGGGCACCATGTGGCGCCATGAGAGGCGTAGCTTGGCATGGGAGGTAAAGAAGTAGCCCAGGCCGAGCAGGCTGACGATCCCCTCAGTGATGAGCGTTGCCTGGGCCGAGCCCACCAGCCCCAGTCCCAGCCGCCCGACCATGAGGTAGTTGAGTACGATGTTGAGGATGGCGCCACTGCTGACCAGGATCATGGCCAGCCTTGGCCTGCCGTCGTTACGCAGCAGGTAGGGTACCGCCAGGTTGCAGGCCAGTAGCAGGGTACCGCCACCGATCCAGCTGAGGTAGTCACTGGCCTGTTTCCAGGTGTCGGTACCTTGCTCAATCCCCAATGCTTGCAGTATGTCGATGTGCCAATGGTACAGCAGCAAGGGCGCCAGGAGTCCGAGCAGCCCGAGCAGCCAAAACGCATTGACCAGCGCCTGTCGGGCCAGCCGGCTCTGCTTCGCCCCCTGATGCAGGGAGATGGCGGTGGCTGCCCCCATGCTGATCATGGCGGCGAGCCCGATCAGCACCATGATGACCGGATAGACCAGGTTGATGCCGGCGAGGCCAGCGGCCCCCACATAGTGGCCGACGAAGATGCCATCGACCAGGTAGTAGGCACCTGAGACCAGCATGGCCATGACGGAGGGGAGGGCATAGCCCCAGAAACGGCGAGTCATTGCCCGTTGGCGCAACAGTAAGTAGGCAGACATATCTGTTCTCTTGGGGGAGTTCGATGATCGAGCAGACAGTCTAGATTAATATGTTTTTGTTGGTAATCCGGTTTGTATTTGATGGATTAATGAATTTATCTCAGTAATCATCGGGTTTGATAGTGTGCCTTGAGCATGTCTATCAGGGTGCGCAGGCCGCTGCCCAGCTGATGTCGGCTGGGATAAAAGAGTGAAAATCCCACGAAGGTGGGGCACCACTGCTCCAGCACGCTCACCAGTTTTCCCTGTGCCAGCTGCTTGCTCACCTCCTCCTCCAGACAATACGCCAATCCCAGCCCAGCCTCTGCCGCCCCCAGATAGAGAGCCGGCGTGCTGGTGGTCAGTGGCCCGGTCACCTCTATCTCCAGCAGGGCACCCTCTTCCCCGGCAAACGCCCAGCGGTAGTGATGAGATGGCGTCAGCCGGTAGCCTATGCAGGCATGGCGTGACAGCTCGCGGGGATGTTGCGGCGTGCCGCGCTCGGCCAGATAGGCGGGTGACCCCACCACCAGATAGCGTTGGGGAGGCCCGAGCGGCACACCTATCATCTCCTTGGGCAGCAGATCGCCATAGAAGATGGCGGCGTCATAGCCATCCTCGATGAGACGCGGCATCAGCTCCTGCTCCACCACTTCCACCTGTATACGCGGGTAGCGCACCATGTAGTCGAGCAGCACGGGAGCCAGCAGCTCATCGATGGCGCCCCGCGGCGCACTGATCTTCAGCCGTCCCACCGGCTCGTCGCTGTGGTGAGCCAGTTCTTCGAGTGCGCTCTGCAGGTGGTTTAGCGTGGGCAGCAACTGTTCGAGCAGGTGCTGGCCCGCATCGGTCGGCACCACGGCGCGGGTGCTGCGATTGAGCAACCTGACACCCAACCGGGTCTCTAGCCCTTTCAGGCTGTGGCTCAGGGCGGAAGCCGACACCCCGAGCTCAAGGGCGGCTTTGCTGAAACTCTGGTGACGGGCGACGGCGGCAAAGACTGCCAGTTCGGCGAGGTCGGTACGGGTGATGGCCATATTAATGCAATGGGGAAATGTTGAGGAACAGGGTACGTCAGGGCACTTCAGCGCACAACCGGAGCAATAAACAGACGCATGTAATCAGTTTGTTGTACCTCAAAGGGTGTAGATACGGGTGAAACTACCTGTGATTGTTAACGGTTGTTCACAAGATTGGGCTGATAACGTGATCTCGGACGTCAGAAAGGCGATTCTAATCAAACTTTGGTTGATTAATTCAAAAAAACACTGTGATCGCTAAGGGGATTTAATTAGAGTCAGCGCATCAGAACAAAGGTGCGTTAATGAATTGTAATGGTTGACGCGCTTGCGGCCCCCGGGCTGATGACCCACAGATCTGTTTGTTGCAGTTTGGTTGTTACATGGAGTGGCAAACAAGTTGCCGAGTCGGCGGGATAAGAATAACAGGGATGGACTGCAGGAGTTCCAGGGAAATGGGACAGGGCATTGCGCCCGGTTGACTAGATTTTTTCTATTTTCCTTGATGACAGGAACACCCCTATGTCTGACATGAACATTGCAGTTGAAGGCAACTTAGCCAGTAATGCGTCTTCCCGTGGCATCAACAAGGCCGACTTGGTCTGGATGCTGGGCCTGTACGGTACCGCCATCGGTGCCGGTGTGCTCTTCCTGCCAATCAACGCCGGTGTCGGTGGTCTGTGGCCGCTGGTTGCCATGTTGATCCTGGCCCTGCCGCTGACTTTCTTCGCTCACCGTGGTCTGGCCCGCTTCGTGCTGTCCGGCTCTACCCGTGATGGCGACATCACTGAAGTAGTAGAAGAGCACTTCGGCAAGACCGCAGGCAAATTCATCACCCTGCTCTACTTCTTTGCCATCTACCCGATCGTACTGATGTACTCGGTCGCCATCACCAACACAGTCGAGAGCGTGATTGTTCACCAGCTGGGCATGTCTGCACCTCCCCGTGCCATCCTGTCACTGGCGCTGATCCTCGGTCTGATGGCGGTTGTTCGTCTGGGCGGTCAGGTTATCGTCAAAGCGATGAGCGTGCTGGTATTCCCGTTCGTGATCACCCTGATGGGCCTGGCGTTCTACCTGATCCCGCACTGGAACGGTACCATCATCACTGAAGCACCAGCGCTGGCTGACGCCTTCAACGGTGACTTCCTCAAGACCCTGTGGCTGGCTATCCCGGTCATGGTGTTCTCCTTCAACCACTCTCCGATCATCTCCTCCTTCGCGGTGGACAATAAAGGTCGTTACGGTGAAGGTGCCGAGAAGAAGTGCAGCAACATCCTGCTGGGCGCCCACGTCATGATGGTGATGACCGTTATGTTCTTCGTATTCAGCTGCGTACTGAGCCTCTCTCCGGCTGACCTGGCTGCTGCCAAAGAGCAGAACATCTCCATCCTGTCCTATCTGGCCAACCACTTCGACAACCCGGTTATCGCCACTGTGGCTCCGTTGATTGCCATGGTTGCCATCAGCAAATCCTTCCTGGGTCACTACCTGGGAGCGCAAGAAGGCATGAACGGCCTGATGGCCAAAGCGCTGCGCGAGAAGGGCAAGAACGTTGACACCAAGCAGCTGAACAAAGTGACTGCGGTGTTCATGATCCTGACCACTTGGGCCATCGCCACCATCAACCCGAGCATCCTCGGCATGATTGAAGACCTGGGCGGCCCCATCATCGCGATGCTGTTGTTCCTGATGCCGATGTACGCCATCTCCAAGGTGCCGGCCATGCGCAAATACGCTGGCAACATCAGCAACGGCTTCGTGACCCTGATTGGCCTGATCGCCATGTCCGGTATCATCTATAAGCTGATTGCCTGATAACTCCGGTTACCGAGTTGAATGAAGAAGCCGCCTCGCAAGAGGCGGCTTTTTTTGTTTGATCAACGGATAGCCCTTAACAAGCAAGGGGCTGCGGCCTAACATGGCGTGATGTTTTTCCAGTCAGGGCAAAAGGATATGTCTGCGTTGAAAAAAGAGCTGGGGCTCTGGCAGGGGATGGGGCTGCTCGCCACCTCACTGCTGGGTACCGGGATCTTCGTGGTGCCAGCGACCGCGGCGTCGCTGGCGGGGGGCGCTTCGCTCTGGGCCTGGGTGTTGCTCATCGTGCTGGTGCTGCCCATCGCCTTCACCTTCGCCCGGCTGGGGCGCCGCTACCCCCATGCGGGCGGGGCGCCGCACCTGATTGGTCTTGCCTTTGGCAACGGCGCCGAGCGCTTCTCCGCCTTTCTGTTTCTGGCTGTGCTGCCGGTGGGGTTGCCAGCGGCCCTCACTATCGCCGCCGGTTTCTGGCATGCGCTGTTTGATCTGGGGGAGTGGACCCTGTGGGCCATCCAGCTGCTGACCCTGCTCGGGGTATTCCTGCTCGGGCTGCGGGGGGCGCGCTCCTCCGGCAACCTGCAGTTGTTGATTGCCCTGGCCATATTGGGGCTGACCCTGCTCATCTGGTTCAAGGGGGATCTCAGCTGGCGTGACGCAGCGCAGCCACTGCCGACGGCAGCTGAGTGGCCCGCCATGGGCACGGCGCTGGCGCTGATGTTCTGGTGTTTCGTGGGGCTGGAAGCCTTCGCCCACATGGGGGAGGAGTTCAAGCGGCCGGAGCGGGACTATCCGCTGGCCCTGCTTGGCGGCGTCTTGCTGGCGGGGCTGATTTACTGGGTGCACTCGCTGGTGGTGCTCAAATATGGCCTCTATGGCGACGAGGCGACCAATGCCACCGCCATTCCGGCCCTGCTCTCCTTGCTGTTCGGCCCCACCGCCAAGTGGCTGGTGGCCATCCTTGGATACCTCTCCTGCTTTGCCAGCATCAACATCTACCTGCAGGGATTTGCGCGCCTTATCTGGAGCATGGCGCGGGAAGGCAAGCTGCCGGTCTCCCTCTCTCGCCTCTCGGCCAGGGGGGCGCCGCTCAACGCCCTGTGCTGGGTGCTCGCCATCTGCTTCGTCTCCATCACCTTGATCCTCTGGTTGCGACTGCCGCTTGATGAGCTGATCCGCTACGCCAACGGCAACTTTGTGCTGGTTTATCTGCTCTGCATGGCGGCGGGTTGGCGCTTGCTCGGTGGCATGGGCAAGGGGCTGGCGGCCTTGAGTGTGCTGCTCTGCCTCGCTGTGCTGGTGGCGCTCGCCTCCCAGGTGCTTTATGCGGCGCTGCTCAGCGCGGGTTACTGTGTGTTTTCCCTGTGGCGGCGCAGACGTCGCCGCGCTCTGGCTACCAACAACATCTGCGCCATCAAGTAACCGACCCGATAAAAAGCCCCAGTGCGGGGCTTTTTGCTAGCTATCAGATGCGGTGGTGCTCAAGCGTTTGGCAGGTCGCTGCGTAGCAGGGCGTAGTGCCGCAGGGAGATAAACTGCTCCCCCTTCCGCTCGCATTCCCGAGCCGTCCCTTCGTAGCGAAAGCCGGCCCGCTCGAGCAGGCGGGCAGAGGGGAAGTTTGGCTCCTCCACCACCGCCAGCAAGCGGTGCAGCTCGGTGGTGTGGTAGATGAGGTCCAGAAACTGCCGCAATGCCGTCTGCATGATCCCCTGGCTCCAGTGCTCGGGATAGAGCCAGTAGCCGAGTTCGGCCCGCTTGTGCAGCGGGTCGGCATCGTTGTAGCCGATGGCCCCCAGGGGGACGCCGTTTCGCTGGCAGCGGATCAGGAACCAGGCCCCGCTCTGGCACTGCGCTATCTCGGCGTACCAGCGCATCTGGGCCTGGCATGCCTCCATGCTGTCATAGCTGATACCGTAATAGGCGATGACCCTGGGATCTGACAGTGCGCGGTAGATGTGGGGCAAGTCGGCCTCCATGACGGGGTCGAGCCTGATATCGGGTTGTGGTGGTGAAGACATCATGTGCTCCTTGCGGCCAGCCGTGGCTGGCCGCGTGAGTGGAGTAAAAGGGCGGGATAACAGCGCGGATCACGGCTGGGCTCACGGCTCGGAAAGACCCAGCAAACCGGCAAGCCTTTCCAGCTCATCGCGCCACTCTTGCTGCAGTCGCAGGGTTTGATGTTTGGGCTTGCGGGCGAGATCGGCGGCAAGCAGGGCATCCAGCTCGTACCAGCGTGCCAGCAGCGCCTCATCATCGTGCTCCGGCATGGGATCTTCCCTCCCGGCGTCATTGGCCTGGGCGTCGGCGGCGGGCCGATCTGGCGCATCGCCGAGCAGCTCGGCATAGGCCCGCTCGGCGCTGTGGGCCTCGTGGATCCGACCCTCCCTGATCACCCAGAAGCGGTTGCAGCTGCGCTCGATCAGATCCCGGTCGTGGGAGACAAGCAGTACGCCACCAGCAAAGCCGGTTAGCGCCTCGGCCAGCTCCTCCTTTCCTGCCAGGTCCAGATGGTTGGTGGGTTCATCGAGCCAGAGCAGATGGTGACTCGCCAGTGACAGGGCGAGGAACAGCAGTCTGGCCCGCTCGCCCCCGCTCAGGGTCGCGACTCGCTGACCGTGACGGGAGTAAGGGAAGCCCGCACGGATCAGGGCCTGGCGCAGCGTCACCTCCGGCAATGGTGCCAGTGGATAGAGGGCATCGGTCAGGGTGGCGTCGCCGTCCAACTGCTGCAGGGACTGATCGTAATAGGCGATGCTGGCGCCAGGGTGGCGATACCAGCCCTCGGCCGGTTGTTGAGCGCACACCTCGCCCCAGCACTGACGCAGCAGGGAAGACTTGCCCGTGCCGTTGGCACCGAGCAGGGCGACCCTATCGCCAGCACGCAGCCAGAGATCCTCGGCTCGCAGCAGCGGCGGCAAGCCGGGGGCGGGGTGCACGTCGAGGTCTTCCAGCCGAAGCAGGGCATCGGCGGGCAGTGCCTGCCCGCGCAGTTCGAGGCGCCAGGGTGCGTCCGCCCCGACCACGCCCTGCTCCTCCTGCAGCCTGGCCACCCGTTTCTCCATGGACTTGGCCTGGCGCACCAGTTTCTCGTTGTCATGCTCCCGCCCCCAGATGGCGAGGCGTTTGCTGCTGGCGCTCAGGCGGTCGATCTCTTTTTGCTCGTCGGCCCGGCGCAGGCGGGTTTGCTCATCCTCTTCGGCCAGGGCCGCCCTGGCCTGGCTGCAGGGCAGGGCGAAGCGATGAAGCCGCCGATCCCGCAGGATCAGGGTCTCGCGGGTTACCCGATCGAGCAGGCGACCATCGTGCGACACCAATACGAAGGCGCCACGCCACGCCAGCAGGAAGCGCTCGAGCCAGAGCAGGGCGGGCAGATCCAGGTGGTTGCTGGGTTCGTCCAGCAGTAACAGGTTGGGTTGGTGCAGCAGAGCGCGGCCTATCTGCAAGCGGGTGTGCTGACCGCCGCTCAGCGCGCTGACCGGAAGGTCGGCCTGCTCGGTCAGTTGCAGTTCGGTCAGCATCTTGTCTACCTGCCACGCCTGGTCAGCCTCGTTGGCCAGTGCATCGAGCAGCACGGCGCGGGTGCTGAGTGCTTGCAGTTGCACGGGCAGATGCTGGGCCACAAATTCACAGCGGCAGGGGCTAGCCTTGTGGATGCGTCCCTCATGGGGCTGGCGCTGACCGGCCAGCAGGGCGAGCAGTGTGCTCTTGCCACAGCCGTTGGCGCCTATGAGGCCAATGCGATCACCGCTGCGGATGCTGAGGTCGAGGTTGTCAAATAACGGAAGGTGCCCCGCACTCATTTGCAGGGAATGGGTACTCATCAGGGTTGTCATGCTCTTGCTCTCTTAAATTCCGGGATCGAAGATCCCTGTCATCAGGAGCGCTGGCGACAACGGCAGAGTCGAGAAAGGTCTCGGTTTGGAAGGGAGTCGGCTTTGCTCGAACCCGCTATCGCAGCGCGATGGTATGCAGGCAAGAGCACGCGAATGTGCCGAACAGGCGGGCCGAGAACATCGGACACGCTTGGATAACCATTTTTTACCTCCTTATTTTTCGTAGTGGCAAGGTGCGGCGATTATAAGCGCAGAAAAAAAAGCCGTCCATCGGGGTTCAGGTCTGTCGCCGGGCAGCAAGGAGGCGAGAAAGGGCGTCAGCGTCGGTCACCGATAAGGCGGCAGCCCCGCGCTGCGGGGCTGCCTCATGGCGTGTGATGAATTAATCGCGGGGGGTTTTGAGTGCCTGGATCACATCGTCAGTGGGAGCCAGCTCCTCGACGTGGTTGAAGCTCTCGATCCCCTCGTGCGGATGCAGGGTGAAGGCGTCGGCGCTCAGGTAGCTGCCGCTGCCGGTGCTCTCCATGATGACGATGAGCTCGGGCTGCTTGTCACCGGTGAGATCCTGCAGTTTGAGCTCCTTGATGGTGCCATCGCGCGCCAGCACCTTGCCGTCGATGAACTGATCGAGGGGAAACTGGGGATTGGCGCCGGAGTAAAGGCGCACGTCGTAGCTGCCGATGGAGGCGGGTTCACCACGCCCCTCGCTGACGGTGATCACCTGGCCGGAGGGCAGCGTCAGCTGTTTGAAGAATCCCTCCGCCGCCTGGCCAGTCAGTGGCAGGGTGAGCAGGCCGAGTGTCATGAATAAGGTTTTCATCGATGTGACCCTTGTTGCTGCGGTGACGGGCCGGCAAGCCTGCCCGTCACGGATGTGAATGTGTGGGCCGGGTTCGGGCTTGCCTCTGCCCGGCTCTCTTTCTCTGCTTCGCCGGAGGCGACCATTACCAGATCTTGACCCGTTTGGCCGGGTCCAGATAGAGCTTGTCCCCCGGCTGGATATTGAATGCCTCATAGAAGGCGGGAATGTTCGGCACCACGCCGTTGACCCTGTACTCGGGCGGAGAGTGGGGATCCGAGGCGAGCAGCATCTGCATCAGCTCGGGGCGATACATGCCCTTCCACACCTGGGCCCAGCCGAGGAAGAAGCGCTGCTCGCCGGTGAAGCCGTCCAGCACGGGTGCCTCCTTGCCATCCAGTGACAGCTCGTAGGCCTTGTGGGCTATGGTAAGACCGCCCAGATCGCCGATATTCTCCCCCAGGGTGAACTGGCCATTGACGAACTGACCATCGATGGGCTCGAAGCGGTTGTACTGGGCCACCAACCGACTGGTGCGAAAGCGGAACTCCTTGAGATCCTGTGGCGTCCACCAGTCGCGCATCAGGCCGTCGCCGTCTGACTTGGCCCCTTGATCATCGAAACCGTGGCCCATCTCGTGGCCGATCACTCCGCCGATGGCGCCGTAGTTGACCGCATCATCTGCCGTCATGTCGAAGAAGGGGGGCTGCAGTATGGCGGCCGGGAAGACGATCTCGTTGTTGCTCGGGTTGTAGTAGGCGTTCACCGTCTGCGGCGACATGTGCCACTCGTCTCTGTCTACCGGCTTGCCGAGGCGGGCCAGATTGTCGGCATATTCAAAGGCGTGGGCCCGCTGCAGGTTGCCCAGCAGATCGCCCTGGCGGATCTCGATGGCGCTGTAATCCTTCCACTTGTCCGGGTAGCCGATCTTGGGTCTGAACTTGGCCAGCTTCTCCAGCGCCTGCGCCTTGGTTTCCGGCGACATCCACTCCAGCTCCTGAATGCTCTGGCCATAGGCGGTGCGCAGGTTCTCCACCAGCTGCTCCATGCGGGCCTTGGCCTCTGGCGGGAAGTAGCGCTCCACGTAGAGCTGGCCCACCGCCTCGCCCAGATGATCGTCCAGCACGCCGAGCGCGCGCTCCCAGGGGGCGCGTTGCTTGGGGGTGCCACTTAAGGTGGTACCGAAGAAGGCGAAGTGCTGGGCGTCGGTCTGGCTGTCAAGATAGGGGGCGTAATCCGTGATGAGCTGCCACTTGAGGTAGGCTTGCCAGTCGCTGATCGGGGTCTGCTGCACCAGGTTATCGAGGGCCGCGAGATAACTTGGCTGGCCTATGACCAGGCTGCTCTGACCGGCGAGGCCGGCCTGGTTCAGATAGCTGTCCCAGTCGATGTGCGGGGCGAGGCGCTTGAGCTCGCTCTGGGGCGCCTTGTTGTAATTCTTCTCCCGATCCCGCAGGGCCACGTTGTCCCACTGGATCTGGGCGAGTTTGGTCTCAAGGGCCAGGATGCGCTGGGCCTTGGCTTTGGCATCCGCTTCACCGAAACTGGTCAGCATGCCGGCGATGTGCTGCTCGTATTTCTGCCGCAGCGCCTGGCTGTTGGGGTCACTCTTGAGGTAGTAATCCCGATCCGGCAGGCTGAGCCCGGATTGATAGAGGTAGACCGCATAGCTGTCCGGCGCCTTGGCATCGGCGTCGATCCAGAAGCCGAACGGGGCACCGCCGCCAGTGCGACCGCTCTGGGCAAAGGCTCGGGCCAGCCCGCTCTGATCGCGGATCTGATCGATGTCGCTGAGCAGGGGCAGCAGCGGCGTGGTGCCCTTGGCATCCCGGCTGCCCTGATCCAGATAGCTCTGGTAGAGGTCGTGGATCTGCTGGGCCGGGGTGCCTGCCGCCGCCTTGCTGTCGAGCCCCTCGACCAGCACCCGCACGTCCGCCAGGGACTTGTCCCGCAGCATGTAGAAGGCGCCATCGGCGGGCCTGTCGTCCGGGATCTTGGCGGTGCTCAGCCAGTGACCATTCACGTAGCGGAAGAAGTCGTCACCGGGTTTGACCCGGGTGTCCATGTTGGCCAGCGCGAGGCCGGAGTGTTTGTCTGCTGTGTCCGGCCCCTGACTACAACCGGCCAGCAAGGCCAGTCCGATGAGGCCGGCCAGTATGCTTTTTTTATTGTTCATCTTGTTGGATTCCAATTCGGGTTATTCAGCTTACTGGCCCAAACAGGACAGTTCTTCACTCTAACAGTCGGGTTGCAGCTTGATAAGCCCGACTCTGCTAAGATCGGCCTGGTCGTTTTGGGGAAGCCTATGATTTCTCGTATTTATTCTCGTTTTTGTCAGACCCTGCCCGCGCCGGAAGGTTCCCGGGGCCTGTTGGTTGCCTTCAGTGGCGGGCTCGATTCCACAGTGTTGTTGGTGCTGGCGGCGCAGTTTGCCCGCGAGCAGGGGCTCCGGCTACGCGCCCTGCACGTGCATCACGGCTTGAGTCCTCACGCCGATGCCTGGGTGGCCCATTGTGAAGCCGTGTGTCAGCAACTGGCTGTGCCGCTCATCGTCCAGCGGGTGCAACTGGTGCGTGGCAATGGCCAGAGCCTGGAGGCCCAGGCCAGGGAGGCCCGCTATCAGGGGCTGGCTGCCAGTCTGGGGGCCGGTGAGTGGCTGCTCACCGCCCATCATCAGGACGATCAGCTGGAGACACTGCTGCTGGCCCTCAAGCGTGGCGCTGGTGTGCGGGGCCTGGCGGGCATACTGCCGAGTCAGCCGTTTGCGGACGGCCTGCTGCTACGCCCCTTGCTTGAGGTCAGCCGGGCCGAGTTGGCCGAGGCGGCCCAATCGCTTCCTTATGGCTGGGTGGAGGATGAGAGCAATCAGGATGTGAGTTATGACCGCAACTTCCTGCGCCAGACGCTTATCCCCCAGCTCAAAGCCCGCTGGCCCGCCATGGCTCGCACCGCCGCCCGCAGCATGGCGCTGTGCGCCGAGCAGGAGACGTTGCTGACCGAGCTGGCCGAAGCGGACTGGCGGCTGGCCGCTGAGGGGAGTGCCCTGAATATCGAGCCGCTACACGGGCTCTCGGCGACCCGGCGCAACAACCTGCTACGCTACTGGATCCGCCGGCTGGGGGGCGAGATGCCCTCCCGAGATCAGCTGGCTCTGCTGTGGCAGGAGGTGGCGCTGGCGCGAGAGGACGCCAATCCGCAGTTCAGCTTGAAGCGTCTGGATTGCCGCCGCTTTCAGGGCCGGCTCCATCTGGTCAAGCCTGGACTGGTGCCCTGCCACGAGCAGTTGACGGTGCTGGTTGGCGAGTCGGTCGCCTTGCCGGATGGGCTGGGCCAGGTGCAGCTACGGCTGCGGCAGGGCGGTGAGGGGTTGAGGCTGCCCACTGCGTGGGAGCCAGTGTCGGTACGTTTTCAAGTGACGCCAGGGATCATGCTCAAGCCCGTGGGGCGCAGCGGCAGTCGGCGTTTCAAGAAGTTGCTGCAAGAGTATGGGGTACCCTCCTGGCAGCGGGGGCGCATCCCCATTCTCTATTACGGCGAGCAGGTGGCAGCGGTGGCCGGACTCTTTATCTGTGACGGATTCATGACGCGAGCGGCCGGTGTGGAGTGGCACTGGTTGCCAGCGGCGGACAGCTACATCCCGGAGTGAATCCGGGATCGCCATTAAGATAAAAAGCCGGCATTGCCGGCTTTTTTGCACTTGTCCACTTACCGGCTCAATCCAGCAGGTTGGTCTTGCCCGCTTTTTTGCGGGCGTAGAGGTGGGCGTCCGCCGACTCATACAGGCTATGGACAGCCACCCCGGATTGCCAACTGGCAGCCCCCAGGCTGCAGCCGACCGAGAAGCTACTGAGCTCCTTGTTGGTCAGCAGCATGTGTTGCAGCCGCAGCCAGACGGGGCGCCAGGCCTCGGGCTCGGCGGGTTGCAGCAGCAGCGCAAATTCGTCGCCACCGAGGCGAAACGCCTGATCCGTGCTGCGGGTGCAGTTCTTGAGCAACTGGGCGAAGCGGCTCAGCACCAGATCGCCGACCGGGTGGCCCCAGGTGTCGTTGATCTGCTTGAAGTGATCCAGATCCAGCAGTACCAGCACCAGACCGTGGGACTCCCGGCTGTGCTGCTCCACCGCGCGGCCTATTGCCTCGTCGAAGTAGGATCGGTTGCCGAGCCCGGTCAGGTGATCGAGCCGCACCTGCTGCTCCAGTTGCGCCAGTCGCAGATAGAGGGGCAGGGGCAGGCAGAGCAGCTGATGGTACTGCTGCAGGATCCGCTGCTGGCTGCCGCTCAGGGTATGTTCCAGGGTGTAGTGCAACTGGCCGAACAGCTGGCCATGCTGGCCGCGCAGTTCGAACGGGTAGTTGTGTAGCGTCAGGTTGGCCTGGGGCGGCTGCTGGATTAGCCGAAGTGACTGGGCGTGATCAAAGTAGAGGCTGTGTATCCGGACAACTCTTGCCGCATGATCGGCAAAGGTTGCCAGCAGGCTGTCGAGATCCGTCTGTACCAGCAAGAGCTCAAGCAACTGGTTGCGATCCTGGCTGGCCAGCGGCGTGAGCCGCTCCATCTGGCGAACCCACTGTTCTATGCCATGTCCCAAACCATTCAATGACGATGTGTTTTCCACGGTATAGTCCTCAGACATCCTACTTACTCTAACCTCCTTGCAATCCTTGTGCCCAAAATATGTTCGATGTGAACAAGGGCCGCTGGCTAGGCTTAAGTGGATAAAAAGGGAGGGGAAATTGTATACAGACGTCTTGATCCTGCTGTTTGCCGCCGTCTTGTTGGTGGCGATTTTCCGGCGCCTCGGCCAGCCGGTGATCCTCGCCTACCTGCTTGCCGGGGTACTGCTCGGACCCCATGGCGCCGCCGTGATCACGGGACAGGCGATCATGCAGACCATCGCCGAGCTCGGCATCGTCTTTCTGATGTTCTCGCTCGGGCTGGAGTTCTCGCTGCCGCGGCTGATCGCCATGCGGATGCTGGTGCTGGGCGTGGGCGGTTTGCAGGTACTGTTCACCTCCTCGCTGTTCTTCTGGCTCGCATGGTGGTGGGGACTGAGCCTGCCGCAGGCACTGGTGGTTTCGGGCACCCTGGCGCTCTCCTCCACTGCCGTGGTGATCAAGCAGCTGGGGGAGCAAAAACAGCTGCACACCCGCCGTGCCCAGCTCGGGGTGAGCGTGCTGCTGTTTCAGGATCTGGCGGTGGTGCCGCTGCTGGTGATGATCCCCATACTGGCCAGGCCCGAGATCCAGGGCGGCGCCCTGCTGGCGGAGATCGCCTGGGCCACCCTCAAGGGGCTGTTCGCCCTGTTCAGCCTGCTGGCGGTGGGCAAGTGGCTGCTGCCGCTGCTGTTTCACGAGGTGGCGCGGGCCCGCTCCGACGAGCTGTTCGTGCTGACCGCCTTGCTGGTGGCGCTGCTGGCCGCCTCGCTGACCCAGTGGATGGGGCTCTCCATGGCATTGGGGGCGTTTCTGGCGGGCATGATGCTGGGCGAGTCCCACTATCGCCATCAGCTGGAGGTGGACATACGGCCGTTTCGGGACGTGTTGATGGGGCTCTTCTTCATCACCATCGGCATGACCATGGACTGGCAGCTGGTGGCACGGGCCTGGTGGCAGGTGATCATCAGCGTGCTCGGCCTCATCTTGATCAAATCCCTGCTGGTGCTGCTGGCCGGCCGCCTGATGGGGGAGCGCAAGCGCGATGCCATGGCGACAGGGATCATGTTGAGTCAGGTTGGCGAGTTTGGTTTCGTACTGCTGGCGCTGGCCAATCATCACGGCCTGCTCGACCATCAGCTGATCTCCCTGCTCATCGGCATAGGGGTGATCTCCATCGCCATGACCCCCTGGTTGGTGCAGCGGGCCCATAGTTTGGCCCGTTCGCTCACCGACTCGGCTCTGCTCTCCCGCTCCGAGGTGGCGCAGTCCGGCCTGAGCAAGCATCAACACGTCATCATCGCCGGTTTCGGCCGGGCCGGGCAGACCTGCGCCCGCTTTCTCAAGCTGGAAGACATCCCCTTCCTCGCGCTGGATCTCGATCCCGAGCGGGTGAGCGAGGCCAAGTCGGCGGGGGAGCAAGTGGCGTTTGGCGATGCGAGCCGGCGCGATATCCTGTTGGCCGCCGGCCTGCTGCGGGCCCGGCTGGTGATCATCACCTTCGACGATCGCAAGCGGGTCGAGGCCATGCTGGCGCTGATCAAGGATCTGGCGGCGGAGGTCAGGGTGCTGGTGCGCACCCGGGATGACAGCTTTCTGGAGGCCTTCAAGCAGGCGGGGGCCCACGAGGTGATCCCCGAATCTCAAGAGGGAGCCCTGATGCTGGTCTCTCACCTGCTGCTCAACTGCAACATTCCCATCGGCCGGGTGATCCGGCGCATGGAACACGAGCGCAGCAGCCAGTATCGCTTCCTGCACGGCTTCTACTGGGGGGATCAGAGCGCCAGCAATCTGGAGACGGATCAGCTGCTCGAGCGACTGCATCCCGTGCTGTTGCACGATCAGGCCTGGGCTGTGGGGCGCACTGTACAGGCTCTGGCACTGGATACAGTGCGGATCAAGGAGGTACAGCGTGGTGAACAGAGCCTGGAACCCAAACCCGAGCTGATGCTGGCGGCAGGGGATCTGCTGGTCCTGTTTGGCAATGCGGTGGCAATGGAGCAGGCCGAGCAGCGGCTGCTGGAAGGGCGCTAGCCCGGCGCCCCCCGGACCGGCTGCGGTTCATGCCACTTAGCGCGCTATCTGCTCGATACCCAGAAACTGTTCGACCCGCTGGCGCTCGTTGAGGGTGTCCCGGTAGCCCAGCTTGATCAATTGCTGGCAGTAGCCGGGGTAGAACATCAGGAAACTGGCCAGGCTACTGCTCTCATCCCCCGTGACCCCCAGCACCCGCAGCAGGCGGCGCAGCTGTACCGGCATCTTGCGCAAATAGTTCAACGCTATGATGTCTAGATCTTCGCTCGGCTTCAGTACACAGGTCTCCACTCGCTTTAATTTCAAACGGTTACGCTCCCGCTCCGGGATGAAATCCAGGGTCTGGTTGATGCTCCACAGCCGCTCAAGATCCGAGTTGAGGGTGTCGGTGAAGAGGGTATCGAGCAGGTGGCCGGCTATGTTGGAGCTGGTCAGGTGATCGTGATGCAAGGTCGGTGCCGAGTGGGCCGGCGGATCCAGGGTGACCAGCAGGATCCGCTCCGCCCCCAGGTGGATGGCGGGGCTGAGCGGACTGAGCTGGTGGATGGATCCATCGCCATAGAATCTGTCGCCTATATGGGTTGCGGGAAAGACAAATGGCAGCGCTGAGGAGGCCATCAGGTGATCCGAGGTGAGCAGGGTGCGTACCCCGCGCCGTCTGGCTCGCTCCCACGGCAGGTGTTCGGCCCGTCCCTGAAAGAAGGTGGTGGAGAGGCCGTCATCGTAATCGGACGCCGTGATGGCGAGCGCCTCCAGGCTGCCGTAAAGAATGTTGTCATCGATGCGGTGGTAGTCGATGAGCTGATCCAGCAGGCGGCGCAGCGGCGCGTTGTCGAACAGGTGAAAGGCGTGGTTGGTGTGGGGATTGATGAGGCCTGCCGAGCCCTCGTACATCAACCGCCACAGCAATCTGCCGGGGTGAAAGTCGAAGATGTGATGGGTCTCGAAGCGGCGCCAGACCCACTCCAGCTTGCGCACCCCCAGATGAAAGCAGGAGGCATAGCAGGCCAGTGCGGTGGCATTGATGGCGCCGGCCGAGGTACCGCACAGTATGGGGAAGGGAATGCCGATATTGCGCGGATAGAACTCGGCGATGGCCTTGAGGGCACCGACCTGATAGGCGGCGCGAGCACCGCCACCGGTCAACAGAAGAGCTGTGTTGGGTCTGGCCATGATACTGCGCCTTATGTTTGCAACTGGGAGGCTGCCACCGAGCAATGTAACTATAAGGCACTGTATCGAATATAAAAATAGGGTTGTTCCCCCTTTTTTGCAGGCTGGTTTTGCTCCCTCGTCAGGGTGCCCTCACTGGTGTGAATGGCCTCGCAGGCGCCGTCTCGTCATGCTGATTACGCTTGGGGGGAGCAACAGCTTGTTGCCGCTCAGTCGTCCTTGATATCGAGCTGCTGCAGGGCGATAACGGCCTGAGTGCGGTTCTTGACCCCGAGTTTTCTGAAGATGGCGGTGATATGGGCCTTGATGGTGGCCTCGGAAACGTTGAGCTCCCAGGCGATCTGCTTGTTGAGGCTGCCATCGCGCAGCATCACCAGCACCTTGTATTGCTGGGGGGTGAGGCTGGCGAGCTTGCTGGCGAAATCGGGGCCATCTTCGGACTCGGGATGCAGCGAGATGCCGGCCGGCACCCAGTTATCCCCTCCGATCACCGTATTGAGGGCGCTGACCAGCTCCTTCATGGGCACGGATTTGGGGATGAAACCCAGCGCCCCGAGCCGCAACACCTGCTGGATGATGGCGGGATCCTCCGAGGCGGAGACCACGACGATGGGTAGATCCGGGTGCTGGCCGCGCAGGTGAGCGAGGCCGGAGAAGCCGTTGGCGCCCGGCATTTTGAGATCGAGCAGCAACAGGTCCACCTCCGGGTGTTCCCCCAGCAGGCTGGTCAGACTGTCGATGGAGTCCGCCTCCAGCAGTTGGACGTCGTTGATGGCCATGTGCACCGCTTGATAGAGGGCGCCCCGAAACAGGGGGTGGTCATCTGCGATGACGATGGTAAATTGGCTATCCATTGCTCACATTGTTGCTAACTGATTGTTTTGGAAAATTAAACTAGCATCGCGCCTCTAGGGGGTCAAACCCGCAGGCATGCAAATGTGAAGCGAGCGTCGGATGTCGTGCCATCAGGGTCGATAGGATAGTCATGCGAAACCCATGCAGGAGGCAAGAGATGGGATCTTTGGTATTGACGGTGGGCACAGGCTCCACCTGGGCAATGCGTGCTGCGCTGGTGCTCGCCATGAGCGGGTTGGCGTGGGAGGAGCAGGTGTTTGATCTGGAAGATGCCAAGGCGTTGCAGCGGCTCAAGCGCGTGGGGCCAGCCGGCCTGGTGCCCTGGCTGGATCACGATGGTGTGCGGATACACGACTCACTGGCCATCGCCGAATATCTCCACGAGCTCTGTCCAGATCGCCGGCTCTATCCCGCGTCCCTGGCCGAACGGGCGCTGGCCCGCAGCCTGTGCGCCGAACTGCACTCGGGTTTTGGCCAGATCCGCAGCCGGCTGCCCTTCTTCCTGGGGGCGCCGACCCGCAGCGAGCCACCGGTAGAGGCCATCGTCGAGCTGGCTCGTTTGCAGACCGTCTGGTCCCAGGCGAGGGAGCCCTTCTACTTTGGCGAGGCGGGCATTATCGACGCCTTCTATGCCGTGATGGCCTATCGGCTGGCCAGCTACGGCATCGTGCTGCCCGGTCAGGCGGGGGCGTATCAGCAGGCGCTGCTGGCTTGGCCTCTGTGGCAGGAGACCCTGCTCAAGGCGAGGTTGCAGTGGCCGGTGGCGGCGCGCCAGTCCCAGTAAACTGTTGCGGGCGGAATAACGAGAGAGGGGAGCCAGTGGCTCCCCTCTCTGTTGGTGGTGAATGTAGCTTAAGGGTTACTTCTGCCGACCGGCAAAGACGACGACGACCTTGTCATCCCCCTGCTCCCGCACGAAGGCGTAGGGGGCATCCGAGAGTTTCTGGTGACTGCCTGCCGCTACTGCCGGATGGGCGGCGCGGAACTGGCCGAGTCGCTGCCAGTGCTGGACCAGCTCGGCCTTGTCACCGTGCCCCAGCTCCTGCCAGTTCATGTCCGAGCGTACGCTCTGGTCAAAGACGCCCCCATCCTTGGCCAGGCCACGGCCCGACTCGTCCCCGTAGTAGAGCTGGATGCCGCCCGGCAGCAGCATGAAGCTGTTGGCCACCCGCCGCTGCAGCGGTATGTCCTGATAGTCGCCGAAGAAGAGCTTGGTATCGTGGGAGCTGATGTAGCTCAGTACGTTGAACTCGGGATCCTGATTGATACGGCTGGCGTAGCTGGCATAGGTGGGCTCGGCGCCCGCCATGCACTGGGCCTGGGGCAGGGCAAACTCGCGCTGGTAGTCGAAGTTGATCAGCGAATCGAAGCCGTTCTGATACCAGAAATCCTTGGCGACCCCGTGATCCCACACCTCGCCCACCATGTAGAAGGGAAGGTCATCCAGCGCCTTGGTCGGGTTTGCCTGTTTCCACTCCTTGAGCGCCACCGTGCCCGCCTGCTTGAGCCTGGCCCACACCTCGGGCTCCAGATGTTTGACGGTGTCGGCCCGAAAGCCGTCGATACCGAAGCGGCGCACCCAGTCGGTGTGCCAGGCGATGAGGTAATCGCTGACGCTGGCATTGGGGATTGCTTTGGCTTTGGTATCTTTTTTCGCGGCTAGCAGCGGCGGCAGCCCCACCGGTTTGGTTGATTCGGTCAGAAAATCGGGCAGCCCCGCCACCGAACCGGTCACATCGTCGGTGCCCGGTTGTGGGTAACCGGGCAGACCGGCCCGCACCCAGCCAGGCCCCCACCACTGGTTCCAGTTCGGGGACTGGTAGTCGATGAACTGGTTGTAGCCATGCCAGTTCAGATCGCCGCTCGGGCGCCACTGGTTCCAGACGGTCGGCAGTTTGTCGCTGTTCTGGGTCAGGCTCTCGAGCCCCAGATCCTGCAGATCGGCCAGGGTGGCGTAACCTGCGTGGTTCATCACCACGTCCAGAATGATCCGCATGCCGCGCTTGTGGGCTTCGTCCACCAGGGTTTTCAGGCTCTCTTCATCACCATAGTTGGGATCGATTTTGGTGAAGTCCAGTGCCCAGTAGCCGTGGTAGGCGTAGAAGGGGAAGTTGCCCTGTTCACCACCGCCGATGAAGCCGTGCACCTGCTCCACCATGGGGGTGATCCAGATGGCATTCATGCCGAGGGACTTGATGTAGTCGAGCTTCTCGGTCAACCCCTTGAAGTCGCCGCCATGCCAGGTAGCCACCTCGTCCTGACCATCCTTCTGGCGCCCGAAGCTGTGGTCGTTGGCGGGATCGCCGTTGTGGAAACGGTCGGTCAGCAGGAAATAGACGCTGGCCTGATCCCAGCTGAAGGGGGCCGCTTTGGCTGCTTTGACCGGTTCGAGCAGCAGCAGGCCGCCGCTCTCCTTGGCTGGGGTCAGGGTCAGCTTGCCCTGTTTGACCACCGCCTCCTGTTTCGAGTAGGCATCTCGCAACCGGGTGCCGTCGGGCCAGACCCCTTGCAGCGATACAGTGACAGGGTCGCCATCCCACTGGATGCAGGGCTCCTCGGGCGGCTGACGCTTGAACTCACTCTTTTTGGTGGCACGTAGCACCTGGAGGCTGGGGGTATCCGGGTTGAAGGTGAACTGATAGTCCCCTGCCAGCATCACCCGCAGGGTAAAGCTCTGATCCTTGGTGCAGTTGTCCATGGGTTGCGCCGTGCCGAAGGTGAGCGGCTTGCTCTCGCTCGGGCCAAAGCTGGTGCCGCAACTGTTGCCTGCATCGCTGATGCGGATCTGGTGGCTGCCCTTGGCAAGGGGATGGGTCAGCGCTACCGGGCCCTTGTCCAGGTGCAGCGGCGTGGCGACTGCTTTGCCGTCCACATAGAGATGCACCTCGGGGGCAGCCAGCACCTGGCCGGTCAACAGGGGGCCGCCCAGCAGGGGGCCGCCCAGCAGGGCGAGCCAGAGGGGAGAGAAGCGGGGATCGCGACGCATAAGCCATTCCTTGAGCAAGGGGTAACCGGACCAGATTTCGTCAATGGGGCTCATTCTAGGGGTATGGTGGTGGGCATGGACAGGCAAAGCGCTGATTTGTGACCTTAGTTCAAATGGTTACGTTTTCAGAAATGGGAAAGTGTGACACCGGAACGCCGTCCATAAAAAAAGCCGGTCAGTCGACCGGCTTGTTGGTGCAGGTTATCACCTCAGACGGTGAAGAACTTGAAGTTGACGAAGGCCACCGCGATGAAGGAGGCGACCATGCCGCTGATGCAAAGCACGGCAGGGCGAATGGCAGGCCAGCGATGGGTCAGCAGGACAATGGCCAGCATGGTCGGATAGAGGCCGAACATGTAGCGCGGCATGGCATTGAGGCCTGTCATCAGCGGTATGGTGCAGCAGATGAACATCAAGGTCGCCTCGGCCCAGCGCTTCTGGCTGAACAGATAGAGATTCAAGGCCCAGCCGAACATCACCATGATGGAGAGGTAGGACTTGCGACCACCCAGCTCGAAGCCGCTCAGCCACCAGTCGAGGGGGCTGTCCATATAACGGCCCCAGGCCACCTGGATATGCTTGAAGGCCAGCGCATCGCCGGTGAGATGATAGAGGTAGACCATGTAGGCAAACAGGCCGAGCGGGATCATCCAGAGTGCGAACACCACCCGGAAGGCCCGCTCGGTGAAGCGGAAGAACTCGCGCCAGCCATAGGCCTGCAGGGCCAGGATCAGCACGGGGAACACCATCATGACCCCCAGATTGCGGGTGCTTGAGATGAAGACGCCGAGCAGGGCCACCATCAGCCACTGTTCCCGATAGGCGAACAGGAACATCCCCAGCATCAGCGCCATGAACATCGACTCGGTATAACCGGAGACGAAATAGGCGGAGAAGGGAGAGAAGGCGAGCAGCCAGACGCCGAAGCGGGCAGTCTCGTCACCGAGTTTGAGTTGACGCAGCACCAGCAGAATCAGCGGCAGGCTGGCGAAGAAGGCGATGTTGGTCACCAGCATCAGGCCGATCAGACTCTCGACGTTGAGCAGGTTGGAGAGCATACCCGACAGGATCGGATAGAGCGGCATGAAGGCCCAGTTGGCTGCGTTGCCCTTGCTGAGCCAGCGCGGGTAGAGATCATAGCCGTTCTCTATGATGCGCTGGAACCAGACACAGTCGAACTGGCAATAGGCTTGCAGCGGGCCGATTTCAGGGGAGCCATAGAGCTGGACACCGAAATAGCCTATACCGTACAGCGCCACTCGGCTCAGTACGAAGGCGGCGATGATCATCAGCCAGTCGCGGCTGCTGATGCGCAGCGACGGGCGATAGGGGCCCACGTTGTCAGGGGTCATAGTTGTCATGTCACTCATCAGGCAAATACCCAGATCCTGGAGAGGAGGTAGGTGAGCACGGTGACTGTCAGGGTGGCGATCACCACAGGCAGCAGACCGGAAAGACCTGCAAACAGCAGACCGCTCAATATCAGGTTTCTCACCGCCAGCGAGAAGAGTGCGACCAGCAAGAATTTGCCGATGGCGCCCTGTTTCTGGAAGGTGATGTAACGATGGCCAAAGAATGAGAACCAGAAGGCAATCATGAAGGCGATGGTCGTGACCCAGTGCTCAGAGATGGTGGGCCAGGTGTGGAACAGCGCGATAGAGGTGCCAAGGTCGACGAGGGTTGCCCCCCCGCCGACCAGACCGAACCGAAACAGGCGCCAGAATTCCTCGCGGGATATCATTGAGGCGCTTGCTCCTGCTGGTCGTCAGTGACTTTTACTGTAGCGGCCTTCTTGCCGGTGCTCTTCTTGCTGCCAGTTGCCGCGCCGTCCTGTGTTTGCGCTTCATCCTGTTTGGCATACTGGCCGTACACCCCTTCAATCAGGTAGACGGGGCGCTGCTTCACTTCCACAAACATGCGACCTATGTACTCGCCTATGATGCCAAGCGACAGCAGCTGGATGCCGCCGAGAAAGAGCACCACTGACATCAGGGAGGCGTAGCCCGGCACGTCTATGCCGAAGAAGACCACCTGGGTCACTATCTTGAGGATGTAGAGGAAGGCGACGAAGGAGACGCCGACCCCGACGTAGCTCCACACCCGCAGCGGCCAGCTGGAGAAGCTCATCAGGCCATCGAGGGCGAAGTTCCACAGCTTCCAGTAGTTGAACTTGGTTTCACCGGCGTGACGGGCTGGGCGCTCGTAAGGCACGCCGACGGCGCGAAAACCGGCCCAGGCAAACAGCCCCTTCATGAAGCGGTTGCGCTCGGGCAGTTGCTTGATCGCCTCGACCACTCGGCGGTCGATCAGGCGGAAGTCACCGGCGTTTTCCGGCAGCTTGGTGCTGGTGGAGAGGGCGTTGAAGAAACGGTAGAAGCCGCCTGCGGTGAGGCGCTTCATCGCGGTATCTGCGCTGCGATCCACCCGGATGCCATAGACGGTGTCATAGTCACCTGTCTGCCACAGCTTGACGAATTCGAGGATCAGGGCCGGGGGATCCTGCAGATCCACGTCCATCGGCACTATGGCATCGCCCTTGGCATGATGCAGGCCGGCGGTCATGGCCGCTTCCTTGCCGAAGTTGCGCGCCAGGTTGACCAGGGTTACCCGGGGATCGCGGGTAATGGCCTGCTCAATCACTTCACGGGTGCGGTCACGGCTGCCGTCATTGACGAACACTATCTCCAGTCGATCCTTGAGGGGTGCCAGTTCGTTATCTATCGCGTTGATGAAGGCATCTATGCTCTCTTCCTCGTTGTATACGGGAACGATCAGAGAGAGTCGAAAATCGGAATGCGACATGAAAACTTCCTTATTTGGAAAATTATTTTATAAAACAGCGTATTGGATAATACGTCTTACTGGGCGACAGTCAGTCGTACCGACTGGACATTGAGAGGTGTCGGTGCGGACAGTGCCAGGAAGTTGGGACGCTTGGGATCTGATGTCAGCGACTCGCCAGGCAGATTGAGCCGGATCTCGTTGATACCGGCCTTGGCCAGCTTGATGGTGGTGGTGAAGTCATGGCCCAGGGCCACCTTGAGCAGCGCGCCGGCTTGCGGGCTGTTGACCCGGGCCTGAATTGTCAGCTGTTCGGGCTGTGCCTGTTGTCTGGGCAGCACGAAGTAGAGGCCACCCTGGCCACTGAGTTCGGTGCCGTCTGCGCTCGGCTTCTTGGCCCAGCCTTCGCTGGAGAGGAAGCGGCTCGGCTTGGTCAGATTGAGCTCGTTGCCGGGCTGGTAGGTCATGCTGGAGTTGTGTTCCCAGAAGCGGGTTTTGCCTTCCAGGTAATAGAGTTTGTAGGCCAGGCTCACATTGGGGTGAGCAGCCAGATAGAGGGTGTAAAGGTAGAAGCCACTCAGGGCCATGATGGCAGTCAGAAAACCGAACTTTTTGTACGTCATATCACTCTCTACGCCTCACGATTGGTAGGCTGATTTCGCGCATATGCTAATCCAATTGCAAAAAAAGCATAGTGGATCACAAAAATATATTTGGTCACATATTAACCTGACTCTTATACACAAATATTGTGAACTGATTGGCACTTTTCCCGATTTCCAGGATCTGATCTCCTATGTGACTCCCGAACATGGTAACGATCATGCTAACTTTTGCTCTTCATCGTGCGGCC
>NZ_JAACGC010000029.1:0-50474 GCF_029237385.1 Aeromonas sp. 1HA1 | reverse complement strand
AGGACTCTGAGGGTAGAATTGGTCATGGCGTATCACCTCTGTTAATTGAGATTCTTCGCGGGAATCAATCAGCAGGATACGCCACCTTCTCTATCTCCCCCATACACCAGAAATCACCATAACTCCAAGGGTCTCGGTATTCACCTTTCACGGTCTTGCGATGAGCCTGACAGGTAATGCGGTGCAAAACCGGACCTCAGACGATATCGACTTTGCCACCATCATTGATGACGCTATCAAGCTGCTCCGGGGAGAGCAGAGCCAGCTCGGTCTCGAGTTGGAAGAGCAGCGGGAAAAGCTGTTGGGGGGTCTGCAATTTCTGCTCGTCGACGAATATCAGGACATTGACGAACAGCAGTACCAACTGATCGCTGCACTGGTTGGAAAAAGCGAAGAGGATGAAGAAGCGCGCCTGCACCTGATGGCGGTGGGTGATGACGACCAGTCTATCTACGCCTTCCGCGAAGCGAACGTCAGCTTTATCCGTCGCTTCGAGCAAGATTACAACGCCCAGACGCACTACCTTACGTGGAACTACCGCTCAACAAGCCACATCATCGAAACGGCTAACCAGCTGATAGAACACAATCTGGATCGCATGAAGCGTTCGCACCCCATTGTGATCGATGAACGGCGCAAGATGGAGATACCGGGTGGCGCTTGGGAAGGGCTGGAGACTGCACGCGGCAAAGTCATCGTCCAATCCTGCACTGACGCAGCCCAACAGGCCGCTGAAATCGTCAGACACATCACACTGATTCGTGAAAAAGATCCGACATGCCCACTGGAATCTATCGCAGTGCTGGCTCGCAATGGGTTGGATAAAGAAGAGCTGGCATGGGTACGTTCAACACTCGCTGATGCTTCTATTCCCTGCAGATTTACCCTGGATCGAGAGCATGGCTTCCCGATACATCGCTGTCGCGAGATCTTGCGTTACCAGAACTGGTTACATCAACAAGGCCACGCACTCCTGACAGCGCAACAACTGGCCGGTCCACTCCCTCCCCTTGATCAGGCAAACCGCTGGGAAACCTTGCTGTACGATCTGATTACCCAATGGCAGGAGAGTCAGGGAGAGCAAGCGCTGTCAGCGCACTATTTCCTGCAGTTCCTTTACGAATACCTGAGCGAACAGCGACGTCAGATCCGCTTTGGCAAGGGCGTGCTCCTCAGCACAGTGCATGGCGTTAAAGGGGAGGAGTATCGCCATGTGTTGATCCTTGATGGCGGCTGGCAACGCTGCGCAGAAAGCAATGCGAACAACATCGAGGAAGAGCGGCGCCTCTTCTATGTTGCGATGACCCGAGCAATCCAACGGTTAGTGGTTATGTCCCGCGCTGACCAGCGGCATCCCCACCTCCCGCTCATTGCCGAACGTTGTTACAACGAGTCGATCCAGGCCACCGCCCCTGTACGGCAGCGCCGCTTTGCCATCATGGGTATGCGCCAACTGGATATTGGTTATGCAGGCCGTAGCAACGAAAACCACCCGATACACCAGCACCTGCGGCAATTACACGTCGGAGACGCTGTACGTATCGATATCGACAAGCTTCAGAAACTCCATGTTTTCCATGGTCAAACACCTGTAGCTCGCCTCTCCCAAAGTGGTCATCAGATCTGGCTGAATCAGTTTGCAACTATCCGGCACGCCAACGTCATCGCCATGATTGAGCGGAGCAAAGCACAGACAGACGACGCCTACCAGGAACAATGTCGAAGTGAGCGGTGGGAACTCCCCATTATCGAGCTGGAGTTATAACGGTCTGGGCGAAGAGTGCTCTACCACTCTCCGCCCAGGCAAGTCGCCACAACGGCATCATGTCGCGGATCAATAGTGAGTAAATTGATGTTGGCCGCTGTATTTTAAATCCACTTACAATACGCGCCCAATTTTCGTTGAATTCCTTTGATACTCAACCAATGTAATCGTCTAGTCCTGTTTCTCCTGCTACTGCTTTGGAACACGCCCCATCCCGGCTCGTACAGGGGAGCATTGCTCCTGATGCTTCTATCACGTCTCTCTATACTTCAGCGATATTGACCCGCCCCGGCAACCTGTATTTTGACCGGTCACTGTAGAGGAGATCCACATGTTCAGAGTGCTGGTACTACTGCTCTGTCTGATCGCGCCCGTCCGGGCCATCACTCTGATCCCGCTGGTCGAGGGGCTTTCCCATCCCTGGGGTCTGGTGCTGTTGCCTGGCGGGGAGTTTCTGATCAGCGAACGGACAGGCCGTTTGCTGCGCATCGATCCGCAAGGGGAGCGCCATTCGGTGCAGGGACTGCCTCCCATCGCCAACGCCGGTCAGGGGGGATTGCTCGACCTGGCCCAGGACAAGGAGGGCTGGATCTATCTGAGCTACAGCGAACCGGGTGAGGGCGGTGCAGGCACGGCAGTGGCCCGTGCCAAATTGCAAGATGACAGACTGCACCAGTGGCAACTGCTGTTTCGCCAGCAGCCGAAAATGAGCGGGAGTGCCCACTTTGGTGCCAGGCTGCTGACAGGGGACGATGGCTACCTCTATATCACGCTGGGAGATCGCTATCAGGGGCGAGATCAGGTCCAGTCCCTCGATAACCATCTGGGCAAGACCATACGCCTGCATCTTGATGGCCGGGTGCCACAGGACAACCCCTTTGTACAGCACGCCGGAGCCCTGCCCGAGATCTGGAGCCTGGGTCATCGCAACATGCAGGGGGCAGCCCTGCACCCCGTCACAGGCCAGTTCTGGGCCCACGAACACGGTCCCCAGGGCGGCGATGAGGTCAACCTGATCCTGCCTGGCCGCAACTATGGCTGGCCCAGCGTCAGTTTTGGCGAAGAGTATGGCGGCGGCAAAATTGGTTCAGGCACTGCGGCCCCCGGTATGGTGCCGCCAAAGTGGATCTGGGTTCCCTCCATCGCCCCCTCCGGCATGACGTTTTATCAAGGCACCCTGTTCAAGGAGTGGCAGGGCGACCTGCTGGTCGGTGCCTTGCGGGGTCAGGCCATGTTGCACCTGAAGATGGAGGGAGACAAGATAGTCTCGCAAGAACGCCTGCTGACCGAGCTGGGGGCACGGATCCGCACAGTCAAGGAAGGACCGGATGGCGCCATCTATCTGCTAACCGATGCCCCTGACGGACGCTTGCTAAAACTGATTCCCTAACTCACCTGAGAGGAAACAAGATGAAACACATGAAATATGGGCTGCTGCTCTGCTGCGTCCTCTTGATGGGCTGCAACACCGTCAGTGGTATCGGCAGGGATATCGAAAAAGCGGGGGAAGTGATCCAGCGCTCCGCCAATAAATAGGGCGTGGGCAGTGAGCCGCCTAACCGGCGGCCTGCTGCTCTGCCAACCAGGACACCAGCGTGAGCTTGACACCATGTTGGGCCAGCACCTCGCGGGCGCTCTCCGGCAGTTGTCCATCCGTGATCACCTGATCGATCACTTCCCATCCCACTACGTTGAAAGTCCCCACCTTGCCATATTTGGACGAGTCGCAGATGAGTATGCGGGTAGCGGCCGCCTCCACCACGGCGCGCTTGACCGGTACCTTCTGTTCGCTGGGGGTGGAGATCCCCATGGCATCCCAGGAGGACGCCGACAAAAACGCCATATCAAGGTGCAGATTGCGCAGGAAATGGGCGGTCGCCTCACCGGCGCAGGACTGATTCTCCCGAATGACCTGGCCCCCGGAGTGATAGAGGCGGCAACGACCATGCTCGATGAGGTAGGCACAGACCATAAAGTCGTTGGTCACTATCATCAGATCTTCCCGCTGCGCCAGTTCGCGGGCCAGTTCGAGGGAGGTGGTGCCGGCATCCAGATAGATGGTGCTGCCCTGCGCCACCTGGGCGGCCGCGTTGCGTGCAATGGCCAGCTTGGCCTCCTGCATCAGGCTGCGCTTGGCGGCATGGGAGGGTTCGCTCTTGATACGCAGGGAGAGACTCACCCCTCCCGAAACAGAGAGCACTCGCCCCTGCTCTTCCAGCTTCTGGATGTCGCGCCTGATGGTCATGTGGGAGACCTGTAGCCGCTCGGTCAGTTCGGTGATGCTGACGGCACCGCGCTCGGCCAACAGGTGCAGTATCTGTTGCTGTCTCTCTACGGGGATCATGGGCAATCCGTAACGGTAAAACGGGTGTTCATGTTACCCCAGTGGAGTGGGAAATTTTGATAAAAAATCCCCCCTCAGCTCACGCCTCACATAAATTCACACAAAAATGACATCCAAAGCCATCCAATTGGCTCCATACATTCATAAATAACAAAAATTAACACCGCGATAGTTAAAATTTGTGATGTCAGCCTGATTTTTGACCACAACAACCCCTTACTATCGGCTCATCCGTTGTAATCGAGGAATAGACAGATGAGCAAACCCTACCACGTAGCCGTCATCGGCCTGGGCGCCATGGGAATGGGCGCCGCCCGCTCCTGCTTACGGGCCGGACTTGCCACCTATGGCATTGATCTCTCTGAAACCGCCCGGGAGCAGTTGCAAGCAGCCGGTGCGACCGCCGTCATGGCCGATGCCCGCCCCCTGGCAGAAGCACTGGATGCCGTCCTGCTGCTGGTGGTCAACGCCGCCCAAGTGCGCCAAATCCTGTTTGGCGAGAGCGGCCTGGCCGCCCACCTCAAGCCGGGCACAGGCGTCATGATCTCCTCCACCATCGCTGCTGATGAAGCCGCAGCCCTGGCACACGAGCTGGCCGGGCTGGAGCTGCTGATGCTGGACGCCCCCGTCTCCGGCGGTGCCATCAAGGCCGATGCGGGCGAGATGACGGTGATGGCTGCCGGCTCCGACGCCGCCTTTGCACGCCTGCAGCCGGTGCTCGACGCCGTGGCCGGCAAGGTCTACCGGGTCGGCAGCGAGCCGGGTCAGGGCAGCACGGTCAAGATCATCCATCAACTGCTGGCCGGGGTGCATATCGCCGTGGCCGCCGAAGCCATGGCGCTGGCCAGCCGGGCAGGCATCTCCCTCGACCTCATGTATGACGTGGTGACCCATGCCGCAGGCAACTCCTGGATGTTCGAGAACCGCATGGCCCGAGTGCTGACCGGTGACTACCAGGCCCGCTCCGCAGTCGACATTTTCGTCAAGGATCTCAATCTGGTGGCCGACACGGCGCGGATTCTGCACTTCCCGCTGCCGCTGGCAAGCACGGCGCTCAACATGTTCCTCACCGCCAGCAACGCCGGTCACGGCAAGGAAGACGACAGCGCCGTCATCAAGATCTTCGACGGCATCAGCCTGCCGGGTATGGAGGGCACAGCATGAAACTTGGTGTCATCGCAGACGACTTCACCGGGGCCACCGACATCGCCGGTTTTCTGGTGGAAAACGGCCTCGCCACCATCCAGTTTTCCGGCATCCCGGCAGAGGCGGATCTGACGGGGGTTGACGCCGTGGTGATCAGCCTCAAGAGCCGCTCCTGCCCGACCAGCGAGGCGGTGCGCGACTCCCTAGCCGCCCTCGACTGGCTCAAAGCGCGCGGTTGCCCGCGTATTTACCAGAAGTACTGCTCCACCTTCGACAGCACGGCGGCGGGCAATATCGGCCCGGTGACCGACGCCCTGCTGACGGCGCTGGACAGCCGACTCACCCTGATCTGCCCGGCGCTGCCGGTCAACGGCCGCACCGTCTATCAGGGCAACCTGTTTGTTGGCACCCAGCCGCTCGCCGAGTCGGGTATGCGCCACCATCCCATCACCCCCATGACCGACAGCAACCTGCTGCGGCTGATGGAGGCTCAGGCCGGGGGGCGTGCAGGTCTGGTCCCGTTCACCACCATCAGTCAGGGACCCAGCGCCATTGCCGACGCCTTTGAGCAGCTGGCAGCCGACGGGGTGCGCTACGTCGTGGTCGACACCCTCACCGAGCAGCACCTGTTGGACATCGCCGCCGCTGCCCTCGACATGCCGCTGGTGACCGGCGGCTCCGGGCTCGCCATCGGCCTGGCCCGCCTGCTCGGCGACGGTAATCGGGCTGCCGCCCGCGAGGCAGGAAGGCCGCTTTGCAACCGCGCCGTGGTGTTGTCGGGATCCTGCTCCGAGATGACCAATCGCCAGGTGGCCTGCTACCAGACCATGGCACCGTCCCTGGCTCTCGATGTGGCGGCATGCCTGACACAGGCCGATTACCCGGCCGAGCTGGCCCGCTGGGTCTTGAGTCAGCCGGCAACGCCGGCCCCCATGATCCACGCTACCACCAGCCCCAACGAGCTGGCCACCATTCAGGCCCGTTTTGGCCGCGAAGCAGCGAGCGAGGCGGTGGAGCTGTGTTTTGCGCAAGTTGCCGTGCAACTGCGCGAAGCGGGGGTGGAGAGCTTCATCATTGCCGGCGGTGAAACCTCCAGCCGCATCACCCAGGCTCTGGGTATCGCCGCCTTCCACATCGGCCCTCAAATCGCCCCCGGCGTCCCCTGGGTGCGAGCCACCGATGCCCCTCTGTCACTGGCCCTCAAATCGGGCAATTTTGGTGACGAAACCTTCTTCAGCCGGGCACAGGAGTTCTTCCATGACTGAACAGGCACTGCGCGACACCATGGTGATGCTGGCTGCATCCCTTTTCGAACGAGGCTATGCCACCGGCGGGGCCGGCAACCTCTCGGCCAAGTTGCCGGACGGCACCCTGCTCGCCACCCCGACCGGCTCCTGCCTCGGCCGGCTTGATCCGGCACGCCTCGCCAGGGTGAGCATGAGCGGCGAGCACCTGGGGGGAGATCGCCCCTCCAAGGAGGTGGCCTTCCACCTCGCCATCTACCACAACAATCCGGAATGCCAGGCCGTGGTGCACCTGCACTGCACCTACCTCACCGCCCTCTCCTGTCTGGAGGGGCTGGATCCGGCCAATGTGATCCGCCCCTTCACCCCCTACTACGTGATGCGGGTCGGCCAGCTACCGCTCATCCCTTATTACAAGCCGGGGGATGCGCGCATTGCCGAAGAGTTGGGGCGCCGCGCCGCTGGCGGCAACGCCTTCCTGCTGGCCAACCACGGTCCCGTGGTCACCGGCAAGGATCTCGTCGACGCGGTCAACAACATGGAGGAGCTGGAAGAGACGGCCCGCCTCGCCCTGCTGCTGCACGGCCAGCGGATCCGCTATCTGAGCGAGCCCGAGATCAACGAATTGAGGAGTCTGAAGCCATGAGCAAGTTTGCCGCCAATCTCACCATGCTGTTTACCGAGCTGCCGTTTCTGGAACGCTTCGCGGCGGCCCGCGAGGCTGGCTTCGAGGCGGTGGAGTTCCTGTTTCCCTACGAGTGGCCGGCCGCCGAGCTCGCCCGCCAGTTGCAGCAGTACGGTCTGACCCAGGCGCTGTTCAACATGCCGCCGGGTGACTGGGCGGCCGGGGAGCGCGGCATGGCCGCCATACCGGGGCGAGAAGCCGAATTTCGTGCTCACCTGCCCACCGTGCGTGACTATGCCCTGGCCCTTGGCTGTCGCAAGGTGCACGCCATGAGCGGCATCGTCGACCCGGCACACACTCTGGCAGCCCACCGCCAAACCGTGATCGATAACATCCGTTTCGCCGCCGATTTCCTGGCCAAAGACGGTATCAGGGTACTGCTCGAGCCGCTCAACGATCGGGACGTGCCCGGCTACTTCCTCGCCCATCAGCTCGATGCTCTGGCACTGGTGCAGGAGATAGACAGACCCAACGTTGCGGTGCAACTCGATCTCTATCACGCCCAGATCATGGACGGGGATCTCACCCGCCTCATCGGCAAACTGGGCCCGGCCATCGGCCACGTCCAGATCGCCTCGGTGCCGGACCGTCACGAGCCAGACGAAGGGGAGATCGCCTACCCGCACCTGTTCAAGGTGCTCGAGCAGGCGGGCTACCACGACTGGATCGGCTGTGAATACAACCCCAGAGGCAATACCCGGCAAGGCCTGGCCTGGCTGGCACAACAATAACAACCCTAAACACGAACGAGTCTGAGGATAGCAAGATGCAGATCATTATCACCGGCGGAGGCGGTTTTCTGGGACAGAAGCTGGCTCATGCCCTATTGCACAGTTCCCTCTCTTTCAGCGAGCTGTTGCTGGTGGACATTCAGGAGCCACAAGCCCTGGCCGACCCGCGAGTACGCTGCCTGCAGGCGGATCTGACCGCTCCCGGAGTGGCCGAATCGCTGATAAGTAAACATACCGCCATCGTCTATCACCTTGCCGCCATCGTCAGCAGCCATGCGGAACAAGACTTTGATCTCGGCTGGCGAGTCAACCTGGACACCACCCGCAGTCTGCTGGAGGCGTGCCGCCAGGCCCGCCCTGGCATCCGCTTCGTGTTTACCAGCTCGCTGGCCGTCTACGGCGGCCCGCTGCCGGAGGTGGTAGACGACGGCACGGCACTGACCCCGACCTCCTCCTACGGCGCCCAGAAGGCGATGGGGGAGCTGTTGGTCAACGACTACAGCCGCAAGGGCTACGTCGACGGCCTGGCGCTGCGCCTGCCCACCATCTGTGTGCGGCCCGGCAAGCCTAACCGCGCCGCCTCATCGTTTGTCAGCAGCATCATTCGCGAACCGCTACAGGGGGAACAAACCACCTGCCCGGTGAGCCCAGCGCTTCGCCTCTGGCTCTCGAGCCCCGCCACCGTGGTCAACAACTTCCTGCTGGCTGCCACGCTGCCCAGAGGGGATGGCCGCAGCATCAACCTGCCCGGCATCAGCGTCACCGTCGGCGAGATGCTGGACGCACTCACCGAGGCGGGTGGTCAGGCGGCCCGTGACAAGGTCAGTTTTGCCCATGACCCGGCCATCGAGCGCATCGTCGCCAGCTGGCCCGGACAAATAGACAACAGCCGGGCACTGGCATCCGGCTTCATGGCAGACAGGACGTTTGCCGGGATCATCGACAGTTTCATGACCCATGACCTGCAGGAGGCATCATGAGCACCATACCAACCCCCATCATCGGACTCATCATCGCGGTCTTCGTGCTGGTCTTTCTGGTAGTGCGTACCCGGGTACACGCCCTGATCGCCATGCTGGCCGCGGCCTGCATCGCCGGGATCACTGGCGGCATGAGCATCGACAAGACCCTCACCGTCATCACCCAGGGGTTTGGTTCGACCCTTGGCAGCATCGGCATCGTCATCGGCCTCGGCGTCATGATGGGACGCCTGCTGGAGGTGTCGGGCGCTGCCGAACAGATCGCCTACAGCTTCATCAAGTGGCTCGGCAAACGCCGCGAGGAGTGGGCCCTGGCCATCACGGGCTACGTCGTCAGCATCCCCATTTTCGTGGACTCCGCCTTCGTCATCCTCTATCCGGTGGCCAAGGCGCTGGCGAAAAGCGGCAAGCGCTCCCTGCTCACCCTGGGCGTAGCGCTGGCGGGGGGGCTGGTGGTCACCCACCACACTGTGCCGCCAACCCCGGGTCCCCTCGGTGTCGCCGGTCTGTTTGGCGTGGACATCGGCGCCATGCTCTTGATGGGCATTGCCCTGGCCATCCCCTGCGTGCTCGGCATCGTCTTCTACGCCCAGTGGCTCGACAAGAAGTACCCCGAGTTCGCCGCCCAGGTCGCCAAGACGCCGGATGAACTCCAGTCCACCTACGAGCAGTACATCCAGGGGAAGGAGGGCAAGAGCCTGCCCAGTCTGACCCTGTCACTGCTACCGATCCTGGTGCCCATAGTGCTCATCTTCCTCAAGGCCATCTTCACCACCCTGGCCACCCTGGAAGGCATGGACGGCCTGGCCACCAACCCTCTGGTGCAGGGCGTCAACTTCATCGGCACCCCCATCATAGCGCTCGCCATCAGCGTGCTGCTGGCGGTCTATACACTAGTACCGCACATGGATCGCCACGCCACCGCCGCCCGCCTGGAAGAGGGGCTGCAATCGGCCGGCATCATCTTGCTGGTGACCGGTGCCGGTGGCGCCCTGGGTGCCGTGCTCCGTGACAGCGGTGCGGGCCAGCAGATGGCCGAGCAGATCGCCCAGCTACCCATTTCCCCCATCCTGATCCCCTTCATCGTGGCGACCCTGGTGCGCCTGATCCAGGGCTCGGGTACAGTGGCCATGGTGACAGCGGCTTCTATTTCTGCGCCCATACTGGCCCAGATCCCGGGGGTCAACATGCTGCTGGCAGCCCAGGCAGCCACCATGGGGTCGCTGTTCTTCGGCTACTTCAACGACAGCCTGTTCTGGGTGGTCAACCGCATGATGGGTATCTCGGATGTCAAACAACAGATGGTAGTCTGGTCCATCCCCACCACCATAGCCTGGGCCATTGGCGGCACCAGCGTGGCATTGCTCAACTTGCTGTTCGGTTCGGGCGGCACCTTGCTCGACCCCTTGCTGCCACTGGTGGTACTGGCACTGATCATCTGGGGAGTAAGGCGTCAGCCAGTTACCCCCGTTGCCAATGCGGTAGTAAACAGTAAATAACCAGACCAAAACAGGGATGGTCAGGAGGGAGGGTCAGTCTGCTAGACTGGCCCTCTTTTTATTCATCTTGCAAAGGAGTGTTGGATGTCTGCTTCTTCCTGGTGCGACAAGTCCACCGGTTTTGCGCTGCTGACCTTACTGCTGTGGGCCTCGCTGGCGGCGCTCACCTCCCGGATCGCCAGCGTGTCACCTCTGGTGCTGGTGGGATTGGTGCTCTTCTTCTGCGGCGCCGGTGCCCTGCCGTTCTGGCGCCAGTGGCGAGCTCGCCCCATCACCTGGCTGGTCACGGTTGCGGCGCTGCTGTTCTACCATCTGCTGCTGTTCATGAGCTTTCGCCACGCCCCCGTGCTGGAGGCGAACCTCATCAATTACCTGTGGCCCCTGTGCATCATACTGTTCACCCCCCTGCTGCTGCCGGGCCATCCGCTCCATGCTCGCCACCTGCTGGCCGGGGCGCTAGGGCTGGCCGGTTCCGTGCTGGTGATGGTCAACGGCGAGTTGCAGCTGCAACAGGCCTATCTGCCCGGCTACCTGCTGGCGCTCGGCGCCGCCATCATCTGGGGTGCCTACTCTGTGCTCTCCCGCCGGTTGCCACCCGCACCGGCTGTGGTGACGGCGGCGGCCTGCCTGCCCGCCGGGTTGCTGGCGCTGCTGCTTGCGCTGTGGCTGGAGGGACCGCTGCCCCTCGAACAGATCCCCACCCGCGACTGGTGGTTGATCGTGGGGCTGGCGCTCGGCCCCATAGGGGCGGCCTTCGTCACCTGGTATCTGGCGCTGCGAGACGGAGATCCCCGTCGCATCGGGGCACTGGCCTATCTGACGCCGCTGCTGAGCACCCTGTTGCTGGTGCTGCTCAATGGCGAACAGCTGACGCCCCGTCACCTGCTGGCCGGAGCCTTCATCATGGGGGGGGCCCTGCTCGGCATGCTGGGCAAGTCACCTGCCGCCCGCAAGCAGAAGGAGCCCGCCGCGCCTTCGTTGTCATGACAGCACCGCCATGAAGTGGCTGTCATAAAAACGCCATCTCTCCTGCCTCGGCCATCAGGTCTGAATATCCCGTTATGTCTCTCTTATGAGTCCCCCGCTCCCGCCCCCAACGCGGGGGCATATCTTTTTTTTTGGCACAAAATTATCTGTTGCATACAGGTTAACGAAAAAAGTGACGCCCCTTTCTAAAGATCCGCCCAAGTCTCTTGCCAATTTCACCTGAATATGGCTATCAGCGCCGATATATGCGGGCTGAGGGTGTCCATGACAAGAACCATGATTATTTGCACTCTGTCATATTTTTGAAACTTGGCGGGAACTTTCCATTGATATTTCGCACCGCGAACGTACTCTTGGCATTGTCCGATAGCCAAGAATCGGAACACAAAAAATAACATGATGTGATGAACAGAACTGCCCACCGCACATACGCCAAGACGTCGCGGCCGCAGACGAACGACCAGTAATTTTTTGCCCTACGGGGCTTTGATTGCAATGCCAATACCGAGCGGCGGGCCATCGCCTGACTGCCGGACAAAAAAGCTAAGTCCATAAAATCAGGAGCAATAAAAATGGAAAACGTGATCTTCAAGCGTGCTGCATTAAGCGCGGCGGTTGTTGCCGCCTTGGTCACCCCCAGCATGGCGTTGGCAGCTCAGGATATGATGAGCCCAACTTATGGCAAATCTTATGAAGCCTTTACCGATGATGCCAAGCTGACCGGCGGGCTGTTCTACTTCCAACGTGATCGTGTTCGTGTTGACTCTGGTGTCGTACCTGCAGAGAACACCGGAAAATATCGCTCCAACTTGAGCCATGCTACCGCTCAAGCAGCCCTTAACTTTACCTCCGGCTATGCATGGGACGTGGTGGGTTTAGACTTGGGCGGATTCACTGCCTATGACTTAGCCATTGATGAAAGTAACCCTGTCAACGCCGAGAATGAATTCTCTTTCTGGGGACGAGCTTGGGGAACCAGCAACACCGAATCTGAAAATGGTGCGAGCCTGACAAACGCAGCTCTTAAGTTGAAGCTGATTGAAGGTGTGACCGCAAAAGCTGGCTATACCCAATTGTATGTTCCTGGCCAAATTAGCGTTAACTGGTCTTATCAACCTGGTACTTACCGGGGCGGACAAATTGAAGGTAACCTTGGTGGTCTCTATCTGACCTACGCTATCGCCGATGAATACAAGGCTCCCTGGTTCAAAGAAACTCAGGGCTTTTACAAAAGTAAAGCGTGGAGCGGGCCTTGGGGTAATACCTTCGATAAAGAAAACGAAATCGACTACATCCATGCAGTTGCTGCTCGTTACACCTTTGAGACTGGCACGGCCATTACCGGCTCCTTCGGCCAGTCTGCCGATTATATGGATAGCTACCACGCCAAACTGGCTCACAAGTTTGACGTATTGGGAGGCCTCTCAACCAGCTACCAGTTCTATGGCTCCGAGACTGAGACTTACAAAAATGCCTCTGGTAGTCCTGTAGAGACTTATGATGGCTTGGCATGGCAACAAGCCCTGACCGCCGCCTGGAGCTACGCTCAGTACGGTTTCCGTCTGGAAGGTCTGTGGACCAAAGCGGAAGGGGCTGAAGGCAACTACCTGCCCCGTCTGACCCGCGGCTACGGCAACTCCCAGGGGGCTAACGAAATTTGGTGGGATTCCCGCTCCGACTGGAACGCCAACAACGAAAAAGCACTGTTCTTCGGGGTAACGCGTTCTCTGGATGACCTGGTTGGTGCGCCGGGCTGGTCTGTCGGTGTATCCGGTGCTTACGGCTGGGATATGGAGAAAGGTGATGGCACTAAAGTTGCCGAAGGAGATACAGAGTGGGCAGCTAACTTCGATGTCAGCTACACAGTCCAAGATGGCAAGCTGAAAGGCACCCTGTTCAAACTGCACTACACCGACTATAACAACGATCTGCCATCCACTTGGAAAGGTTGGACTGACTATCCAAACGTGTTTACCTCCGAGCGTGACGTCAAATTCCACATCATCATGCCACTTACCATCATGTAATCAGGCAAATGACGATGTCAGCAAACCGGGCTACTTGGCCCGGTTTTCTTTTTTCCGGGTGGCAGGCTAACATGCGAGCCGGATAAGGTTTTTATCCGCGCTATCCTGCCCGCACGCTTCTGTCAGCAGTTACAAGGACGCCATCATGCACCGTTTTGTTCTGATCACCGGTTGTTCCAGTGGTATTGGCCTCGCTGCCGCGCAGGCGCTGGGTCAGCACGGTTTTACCGTGATCGCCTCCGCCCGCAAGGCCAACGATGTGGCACAGCTGCAACAGCAGGGTCTGCTGGCTGTACAACTGGACCTGGCGGACACCGCCAGCATAGAGCGAGGGGCGGCAGAGGCGCTGGCCCTGGCAGGGGGCCGTCTCTATGGCCTGTTCAACAATGGCGCCTATGGTCAGCCCGGTGCGCTGGAAGACTTGCCCACCGAGGCGCTACGTGCCCAGTTCGACACCAACCTGTTTGGCTGGCACCACCTGATCCGCCAGATACTGCCGGCCATGCTGGCCGCAGGAGAGGGTCGCATAGTGCAAAATAGCTCGGTGCTGGGGCTGGTGGCCATGAAATATCGCGGCGCCTACAACGCCAGCAAGTTTGCACTGGAAGGGTATACAGACACCCTACGTCTGGAGCTCGAAGGCAGCGGCGTGCACATCAGCCTGATCGAACCGGGCCCCATCGATACCCGCTTTCGCGCCAATGCCCACGCCGCCTTCGTGCGCCATATCGATCCGGCCCAGAGCCGCCATCAGGGCGCCTACCGCCAGACCCTGACCCGGCTGGAAAAAGAGGGGGCTACCAGCGGTTTCACGCTGCCAAGCGAAGCCTGCATCCCGCCGCTGCAGCACGCGCTGCAGAGCAAGCGGCCAAAGCATCGTTACCCGGTTACCTTCCCGACCCGGCTGTTTGCGGTATTGCGCCGCCTGCTGCCAAGCCGCTGGCTCGACAGGATCCTGGCCAAGTCGGCCTGATCCGGTTAGCGGCCATGGGCATCAAGCAACCCAGGTTGGGTTAGCGGCGTAACCCGACCCGCCGATCTTGTTTACCGGCTTTTCAATAATGCTGGCCATCGCTGTAGTAGTGGCTTTTGACGATGGGCAGCACCTGCACCACCACATAGGTCTGCTCCCCCAGCACCGCCTTCAGGTGGCGGGTGATGAGCGCCGCGGCGGCATCTTGCAGCTCCTGCGGTCGTTCGAACCAGACCAGCTCCACAAACGGAAAACCGGCTTCGACCGCCCCGCTGCGTACCCAGGTACTCTCGACCCGCTCCAGGGTGACAAACTCGGGCTTGCCGCCGGTCAGGGCGCACAGATCCGCCAGCAAAGGCGTGCTTATCTGCTGCAGGGTATCGACGGAAACGGCCCGAAAACGAAGATGGGGCATGGGAAACCTCTTGGCTGTGACGAATGAGGACTTATCATAGGGCTTAATGTTATGAAGAGAAGCCATCCCGCCAACATAAGGTGCCTCATGAAATTTCACCGCACGCTGATTGCCTTCCTGCTCTGCCTGCTGCTGCCGCTGACCGCCTTTGCCGACCCCGCCTTCTATCGGGTGAGCAAGGGTGACCAGCAACACTGGCTGCTGGGCTCCATTCATGCGGGCAAACCCTCGCTCTATCCGCTGCCCGATCCCGTCGAACGCGCCTGGCAACAAAGCCGTGCCCTGGTGATGGAGGTCGATCTCACCCACATCAGCCAGACGCAGTGGCAGGAGATGGGCGCCATCACCCGGCTGGTGGATGGCAAAACCCTCAAGGATCACGTGCCGCTCGATCTGTATCAACGCACCCTCATAGCCGCCGGCCAGAATGGCCTGACCGAGCACATGATCGCCCCGCTGCGCCCCTGGTTTGCGGCCATCACTCTGACCCAGGCGGCGCTGGAACGTACCGATTTCAGCAGCGCGCTCGGGGTGGATCAACACTTTGCCAAACGCGCCACCGAGAGCGGCAAGCCCATCATCGGCCTCGAGACCCTGCTCGAACAGCTCGGCTACCTCGCCAGTGTCGGTGACAACCAGACCCTGATGCTGGAAAGCACCCTGGATGAGCTGCCCCAGCTCGAAACCGGCTTTCGCGACGTGATGAAGGCGTGGCAGCAGGGGGATCAGGCAGCCCTGGTCAACCTGCTCAAAGCCGAGATGGCGCCACCCAAGCTGCAAGCCTGGCTGGAGCAGACCTTGCTGGCAGAGCGCAACCACAACTGGCTGAAGAAGTGGCTTACCCTGCCGAACGAGAGCTTTATTGTGGTAGGCGCCCTGCACCTTTATGGTGACCAGGGGCTGATCGCCCTGCTGGAGCAGCAGGGATGGCGCATCACTCCACTCACAGCACCGGGCCCACGCACGGCAACCGATTGATGCCCCATCGCAGCGCTGGCTCTGCCCAGCGGGTTAGCCGAGTGCGAGATGGCTCACAGATCCGGCCGCCGATTAAATAACCACCAAGGGACTTGATCGAGATCATCTCATCACTCCCAAAGAGGTATCTATCATGCTTGTCATCAATGGGATGACAGGAGTGCATGAGATGGAATTTTGGATGAACCTGATGTTCGGCAACAGCGTGGGGCTCATGTCCATGTTGGTGATTATCGGTACCTTCCTGCTGATCAGTTCCTACGCGGCCTATTTCATCTACAAGGTGATAAATGCCAAGCCGCCGAAAGAGGAGCAGTAACACATCTCGTCAGGCGATCCCGCGATCGCCTGTTAACGCTTGCCCGGCACGACTGACAGTGGTCGTCCAGGCTGGTTAGCTGCGCCCCCATTTTCTGACCCCGACTCCCCCGCTATAATGCCCGCTCATTCCAATGCGGGGAGCCTGCCGTGTCTCATGACGACGAACTCTCACTGTTTCTGCAGGAAGTGGCCGACGTGCGGCCCATTCGTAGTGACAACACCCTCTCTCTCACGGGCACATCCGCCCCGACCGAGGCGCAACTGGCCCGCCGCCAGGCCGCGACCGCCGAGCAACTGACCCCGGATCACCTCAGCATGGAGGCGGTCGAGATGCTCGATCCCCACGCCATCGTCGGCTTCAAGCGAGACGGTGTGCAGGAGGGGGTCTACAAGAAGCTGCGGCTCGGCAAATACGAGCTGCAGGCAAGCCTGGATCTGCATCAGAAGACACTCAACGAAGCGCGCCAGAGCCTGGTGCAGTTCATTGCGGATTGCGAGGTGCGGGACATCCGCTGCCTGCTGATCCTGCACGGCAAGGGGGAGCGCAGCACGCCGCGCGCGGTGCTGAAAAGCCATGTCAGCACCTGGTTGCCACAACTGCCGGCCGTGATGGCCATGCACAGCGCCGAGCGCCGCCACGGCGGCAGCGGCGCCCTCTATGTGCTGCTGCGAAAAAGCGAGCGCCAGAAGGCGGAGAACCGCGAGCGACACCAGAAGCGCCTCGGCTAGTCAGTACCAGTCATCTGGTCAGGCCCCTTCGGCCAGGGTGGTAAAACGCGCGATGGCAGTGTTAGCATCTAACGGCCCCGATCATGCCAGGTACGGGGTGCATACCATCAGGGACGATAACAAGGACAATCCCATGTCATATCAAAAACTTGAACAACATCAGCAACAGCTGCACCGGCTCTCCCACCTCAGTGCCATCTGCGGCTGGGATCAGGCTGCCATGATGCCGGAGGGCGGCAACGAGGCACGCGCCGAGGCCATGGCCGAACTCGGCGTGCTGATCCATCAAAAGCGCACCGCTCCCGAGCTCGGCGACTGGATCGCCAAGGCCGAGAGCGAGTACTTGAATGAGCTCCAACGCGCGAACCTCGCCGAGATAAAACGCCACTGGCAGGATGCGAGCCTGCTACCCACGGATCTGGTAGAAGCCTTGTCGCTGGCTGGTAGCAAGTGCGAGCACGCCTGGCGCAGCCAGCGCAAAAAGAACGACTGGGCAGGCTTCGCCCCCAATCTCAAGGAGGTGGTGGCCCTGTCGCGGGAAGTGGCGCAACTTCGCGCCGAAGCACTCGGGGTGCGCCCCTACGACGCCATGCTGGCGCTGTATGAACCCGGCATGACGAGTGCGCGGCTGGATCAGATCTTCGGTGATCTCACCAGCTGGCTGCCGGGCCTGATCCAGACGGTGAGCGAACAGCAGAAAAGCGAATCCTTGCTGATCCCGCAAGGCCCCTTCCCCATCGCAAGCCAGCAGGCGCTCGGTCAGGAGGTGATGGGGCTGCTCGGCTTTGATTTCGCCCACGGCCGGCTCGATGTGAGCAGCCACCCGTTCTGCGGCGGCGTGCCAACCGACGTGCGCATCACCACCCGCTACAACGAGCAGGAGTTTGTCTCCAGCCTGATGGGAATCGTGCACGAGACGGGTCACGCGCGCTACGAGCAGGGGCTGCCGCGCCAGCTGCTGGGCCAGCCGGTGGCCGAGGCGCGCTCCATGGGCATTCACGAAAGCCAGAGCCTGTTCTGCGAGATGCAGCTTGGCCACGATGCGGCCTTCCTGGCTCTGCTGGTGCCGCGCATCCGTGCGCACTTTGGCGAGCAAGCGGCATTTGCGCCGGCGAACCTGGCGAAGCTCTACAACCGGGTCGAGCCCGGCTTTATCCGCGTCGATGCGGACGAGGTGACGTACCCGGCGCACGTGATCCTGCGCTACGAGCTGGAGCGCGACCTCATCGAGGGGCGCATCGAGGTGGCCGATCTGCCCGAGCTGTGGGATGCCAAGATGCAGCAGTGGCTCGGCCTCTCCACCAGGGGCAACGACCAGAATGGCTGCATGCAAGACATTCACTGGACGGACGGCTCGTTCGGCTACTTCCCAAGCTACACGCTCGGCGCCATGTATGCGGCGCAGTTGCGCTTCGCACTGGAGCGGGAGCTGGGCAACATGAGCAGCGTGATCGAGGCGGGTCGCCTGCCGGAGATACTCGCGTGGCTTGGCCGCCACATCTGGTCACAGGGCAGCCAGCACAGCACGGACGAGCTCATTCGCCGCGCGACTGGCGAGGCGTTGAACCCGCGCTGGCTGCGCCAGCATCTGGAGCAGCGCTATCTGAAATAACGGATACAGCGCCAGCGAGTTGAAGAGGAGAACGGGGCAGCTTGGCTGCCCCGTTTTTCATTGACAAACAACCGGATTCAAAGTGGCTCGGGGCGCTCCCGGCGACATCTTTATTTCAATCACTGTCCGTTTCTGGCTAGTCACCGCCTTTTCTCCTCTTTACTCTCTCATTCATGCACCCAGTACAGAGCGCCCGGACCATGAACTCGCAACCCGCCAGTGACAACCATCAGGATGAGGGGATCCCGAGCCTCAGCCGCGAACAGTGCCACGCCGCGCGGCTCGCCCGCGATGCGCGCTTCGATGGCCGCTTCTTTACCGGCGTGCTCTCCACCGGCATCTACTGCCGGCCGGTCTGCCCCGCACAGCCGCCGCACGAACACAACGTGCGCTACTTCCAAAGCGCCGCCGCCGCCGAGCAACATGGCCTGCGCCCCTGTCTGCGCTGCCGCCCCGAGCTGGCCCCCGCTGCCCGTGGCGATCTGCCGCCCGAACTCGCCCGTTTGCTGGCGCGGATCGATCGCGGCGAGCTGGCGGACGGCACGCTCGCCGAACTGGCCGCTGAGGCCGGGATCAGCGAACGCACCCTGCGCCGCCAGTTCGAGCAGCACCTCGGCGCGTCACCAAAACAGGTGGAACAGACGCGCCGCCTGTTGCTCGCAAAAAGGCTGCTGACCGAAACCGCTCTGCCCATCACGGATATAGCGTTTGCGGCGGGCTTTGCGAGCATTCGCCGTTTCAACGACGCCTGGCTCAACGCCTACGGGCTGACCCCGCGCACCCTGCGCCAACAAGAGGCACACGATGACGCACCAGACCACATGTACTCGGATCCGCGCGGCGCAACGCTCACGCTGCAACTGCCCTATCGCCCCCCGTATGACGTGGCGGCCATGTTGGCATTCTACCGGCTGCGAGCGATCCCGGGGCTGGAGCGGGTAGATGGTGAGGTCTATGAGCGGCGCTACCGGGTCGGCGATCTGGTCGCGCTGGTGCGCATCGCGCAGGGCAAGGGGCACAGCCTGCAGCTCACGGTCCATGATCTGCCGCTCGCTGCGCTGCCTGATCTGCTCTATCGGGTGCGCCGGATGTGGGATCTCGATGCCGACATGCAGCGGATCGGCGATCTGCTCGGTCAGGATCCACTGCTCGCCCGTTTGCAGGGGCGCTGGCCCGGCGTACGGCTGCCGGGTGGCTGGGACGAGTACGAGGTGATGCTGCGCGCCATCGTTGGCCAGCAGGTGTCGGTCAAGGGGGCCATCACCCTGCTCGGGCGACTGGTGGCCCGCACCGAGGCGCAATTCGGGATGGCGCAGCTGCCGACGCACGCCCAGTTGTGCGAGCTCGATCTCGACGGCATCGGCATGCCGGGCAGCCGCATTCGTACCCTGCGGGGCGTGGCAGAGGCACTGGCCAGCGGCGAGCTGACCCTCACGACAGCCAGTGATGAGCAGTTGCTGGCGCTACCGGGCATAGGCCCCTGGACGGTCTCTTACTGGCGGCTGCGCTGCGGGATGGATACCGATGCCTTCCCCGCCTCCGATCTGGTGCTGCAAAAAGCGCTGGGGGGCGGCGCCAAGCTGCCGGTGAAGGAGGTGTTGGCGCAAAGCGCAGCATGGCAACCGTGGCGCAGCTATGCGGCCAGCTGGCTGTGGCACGCCATGAGTGAAGCGCCCAATTTGCTGCTCCATGCCACCGGTAACGAAAAACAGCCAGATAACCAACAACAGGAGATAACCCCATGATCCGCTACGATATCCTGCCGACCCGCTGTGGCGATCTGCTGGTCGCCATCAATGAATCTGGTCTGGTGCACGTGGACTTTGTGGCGGGCCTGCGGGCACTGCCCGATATGAGTGGCTGGCAGCAAGATCACGGGGCGCTGGCCCCCTTCCTCACCGAGTTTGACGCCTACTTTGCCGGTCGCTTGCAGCGCTTCTCCCTGCCCCTTGCTGCCCACGGCACCGCCTTTCAGCAAGCGGTGTGGCAAGCATTGTGTGACATTCCCTACGGCGAGACCCGCAGCTATAGCGATATTGCCCGCGCCATCGGCAAACCGAATGCGGTACGGGCTGTGGGCGCGGCGAACGGCCGCAATCCGCTCTCGATCATCGTTCCCTGCCACCGGGTGATTGGCCAAAACGGCAGCCTGACCGGCTATGCGGGGGGATTGGAGATTAAAAAAGCGCTGCTGGCGCTGGAGTCAGATCGCCCCATTGTGACAATACCTTTAGAGGGATAACCACATGGACAGGTAAAGGACTCGATCACAGTGAAACCTTTTTACAATAAAGGAGTTAGTTGAATTGGCTAAAGCCCAGAAAGATCGAAATCAACTTCGTAGAGCTTTCTTTTTGCACAGACGAACTGACCATTCTCAATGGAGCGAACATTTGACAGACTCCATGCCCAATAGCCTGATTCCCAACCACTTGAACAGGCGGCAACGACCTCATTAGGCTGCCACTCATGAATCTCCTCAATATCAACGATCGCAACGGCCTTACCATAGGGGTCAATTGGCATGTCGAGGGATAAAAATACTGAATTTTCAACAATCAAAAGATCGCGAATAGGGAGATATTGAGGGCGCCATGAGCGCACCTCCAACGTTTTCTTTCCTGAGGCAATATTTGCCCCATGCGGACTCACTATCGAAAGTGCGAGCATCAATACGTCCTTGTATTTTCCTGTCATGATAAGAGCCAGCGTAAGGATGGGTAACATCTCTCAAGCCATTCAATGAGTTATATTGCCATTTGACAATATACTTGTCAGTCACCGTTTCAGGCTGCCCATCACATGCATTTCGCAGCGGTTGCAGTCAAAACGCAGGCGGAAGGTGTCTTTACCCATCTTGAGCGCCAGCGGCTCGGCCTTGAGACCGGGCACCTCTTTCGGGCAGAGGTTCTGGCTATAGCGGATGCAGTGCTTGGTGATCATCAGCATCACTTCCCCCTCCTCCTTATTCGCCTCATAGGCGGGAGCCATGCGCTCGACCCCGTGCTCGCGGAAGAACTGCTCGGCGGCACTGTTCAGCACATTGCCAAGGTAGGAGAGGCGGTGCTGCGGATAACTGACATCCCGCAGGGCAATGCGTCGCTCGGGGCGCTGGTAGCTGGCCACGCGCGCGGCCTCCAGCGCAGCGATGCCATCCCGGCGCAAACCGTTGAGCTGTGATGCCGCGATGAATAGCGGCCTCGTTACCACCAACTCAATCTTGCGCGCCACAAACAAGGTGTTACCAAGTTTGCCAAGCTGATCCCGCGCCTGTTGCAGCGCCCGCTCCGGATTGTCGGCAGGCTGCTTGTCGCAGGGAAGCCGGACGGTGGCGCTGATGCCCTGCTCGTCGGTGAGATCGAGCCGGATCCCTTCGTCGCACTCACCGAGTTGCATATCGATCCGGATGCGGCGATCCGCGCTCGCCTTCTCCAGCATCTTGCTGAACGCCTGATCATGGTTACGGTAGAGCTCGGTGCCTACCTTCAGCCCCGGCATACGCTCGGAGAGAAGTAACTGCTTGCCCTCGACTTTGTTGAGGCGCATCCCCACCAGCTCGTTGTTCGGCTTGAAGAAGCCCAGACCGTCGCCGTTGTTGAGGGTCACCTGCTTGCCGTCAATCTCTATGCCATCCCTGGTGACTCTGGTGACGCGCCCCAGCGGCTCGCCCACGTATTTCGGGCTCTTGGTGGAGTCGATCCCCGGCTTTCGGCCATTGAGGAAGTAGTCGGTGCTGCCGCGATTGAAGCTCTTTTTCGGATCCGGCTCGAAGCTGTAGCTGCAACGCCCCGCCGAGGCGGCCACCAGATCGGAGCGGCTGTCGAGAATGGCGTCGAGCTTTTTACGATACCAGGCGGTGACGTTCTTGACGTAGTCGAGCCCCTTGAGGCGCCCCTCTATCTTGAACGAGCGGATCCCCGCGGCGATCAGCGCCTCCAGATTGTCGGTCTGATCCATATCCTTGAGTGACAGCAGGTGACTGTCAGCCACCAACACTTCACCGTCCGGCTTTTGCAGCGAGCAGGGCAGACGGCAGAGCTGGGCACATTCACCGCGGTTGGCGCTGCGGCCGGTACGGGCGTGGCTGATATTGCACTGACCGCTGTAGGAGACGCAGAGCGCGCCGTGGATAAAGAACTCCAGCTGCACGTTGGTCGCCACGCTGATCTCGCGGATCTGCGCAAGGGACAGTTCACGTGCCAGCACCACCTGAGAGAAGCCCACATCCTGCAGAAACTGCACCTTTTCCGGCGTGCGGTTGTCGGTCTGAGTACTGGCATGGAGCGCAATGGGCGGCAGATCCAGCGCCAGCAGCCCCATATCCTGCACAATGAGCGCATCGGCCCCCGCTTGGTAGATCTGGTGGGTCAGCCGCCGGGCCTGCTCCAGCTCGTGATCGTGCAGCAGGGTGTTGAAGGCGACAAAGACCTGGGCACCAAAACGATGGGCGTGGCGCGCCAGCGCTTCGATATCTTCGAGGGCGTTGCCCGCCGCACTGCGGGCACCAAAGGCAGGGCCGCCCATGTAAACGGCATCGGCGCCATGGTTGATGGCTTCGATGCCGTAGGCGAGGTTCTTGGCCGGAGCCAGCAGTTCGAGGCGGTTCAGTACGTGGCTATGGGTCTGTGGGTGCATGGTCTCTGAGTCTATCGGCAGACAGAAAATGCCGGTCACTCTAGGTCAGTCACCCTTTGCTTGCCTTGATCCCGCTTAAGATCACTGCGAAATACAGGATTCAGCGTCCCGTGCTCGCAGTCCCTGCCGCGGAGCCGGATATTCATTCAGCAGCCCTGCCCTGTCATCGCGCGAGCCACTGACAAGTGAACCTCAGAGCACCACCTTCAAGGCCAGCCCCAGCAGCACCAGGCCGCTCACCTTGTCGATGGCGGAGGACTTGGCCTTGAGCCAGGCCAGCACGGGCCCGCGAGAGAGCACCAGCGCCACCAGCACGTACCAGATAGCATCTATGCCACCTGCGGTGAGCATCATGATCCCCCCCTCGTTCCAACCGGTGTCGGCCCGTACGAACTGGCTGAAGAGGGCGATAAAGAAGATGGCGAGCTGGGGGTTGAGAAAGGCGACCATAAAGCCTTCAAAGGCGCCCTGACGACCACGCAGCTGGTGTACCACCTCCTCGACCGACTCACTGGCGGGCTTGGCAAGCAGCGCCTTGATGCCGAGCCAGGCGAGAAACGCGGCGCCACCGTAGCGGATCAGATCAAACAGCAGCGGGGTCTTGGTGATCAGCACGGAGAGCCCCAGCGCGGTAATCAGTGCATAGATCCCGACCCCGAAACCATGACCCAAGGCAGTCGCCACCCCGTGGCCCTGCCCTCCCTGCACCGTGTTACGGATGATCAGCGCCAGGCTCGGCCCCGGGCTGATGGCCCCCATCACGCAGATTGCGGCCAGTGCCAGCCAACTCGTCAATTCCATATCTTTCCCTATCTGTAAACCGAATATCAGCAGCGGAGCTCAGGGTAAGGGGCGGCCAGTTATGCCAGAAGTGAAAGTTATGAATAGATCCCATAGCCATTGGCTATAGGTTGGCGCAACCGACTGCGGTTAGCTGATGCCAGCCAACAGCTTGCGACCCTCGGCGACAGTGCTTTGCAGGTGTTCGCGCAAGAAGGGGTAGGCCAGATCGCGAAACCACTTGTGAGCCGGATCCTGATGATGGCGCTGGTGCCACAGCAAATGATACTGCTGGGGGCGGGTGCCAAACGGCAGATCACAGAATGTAAGATCGTGCTCACGTGAAAGTTGCCAGGCGATATGAGCCGGGGTGGTCATCAGACAGTCGGTGCGCAGCAGTACCTCGACTGCGGCCTGAAAGAAGGGCACCCTGGCAAACCAGCGCCGGGTAAGCCCCTGCGGCGCCAGCACCTGCTCCACCGGGCTGTCCTTGTCGCCGCCGCCGCTCACCTGCAGATGGGGCCAGGCGAGGTAGTGATCCAGACTCAGCACCTTGCCCGCCAACGGATGGTGACTCCCCATCAGCACCACCAGCCGGTCTTCTCCTTGATGCAGGCCACGGATCTGCTCCGGCACCAGATCCGTGATGGTGGAGACCAGATCCAGCTCTGACTGCCACAGCTGCGGCAACTGGCGCTTGTCCCACAAGCTGTACTCCAGCGCCGCCAGCGGCGCCTCTTTGGCCAGCGCGGCGCAGATATCGGGCAGGATGTGCTGGGCCACGTAATCGGACGAGGCAAGCCGAAACACCCGCTCGCAGCGACCGGGGTCGAAACCCGGTGCTTCGTAGAGCCGATCCAGCGCACCGAGGGAATCCGCCAAGGCTGCCGCCAGCGTCTCGGCCCGTGGCGTCAGCAGCCAACGCTGCCCCTCCCGCACCAGCAAGTCATCGCCAAACTCGTTACGCAGCTGGCTTAGCTGCTTGCTGATGGAGGGCTGGCTAAGGTGCAGCAGCTCAGCTGCCCGGCTGATGTTGCGGGTCTCCAGCAGTACCTTGAGGGTGGGCAGCAGATTGAGGTTGGCTTTGTGCAAGGGGCGGCCCCATAGGATGGTGGAAAACCCTATTTTAGGGCAGGCGAGTCCTCGACTTTAAGCAAAATCTCCCGCTATTTTCGGCGGTTTTACGCCTCTTCCCTGCCAGATAACCATGGCCACAAGATGACAGTGGTTGGTCCGTGCGGCATAATTGCGCGATTTTCCGCCCGCGGGCGATCCACTTTGAGAAGCGGTAACAAGATGAAATACGCCAATATCACCGGTTGGGGCAAATGTCTGCCTCCCTCAGTGCTGACCAACGATGACCTCAGCACCATCATGGATACGTCGGATGAATGGATCTATCCGCGTACCGGTATCAAGGCCCGCCGGATCTCCCATGTCAGCACCTCGGATCTCGCCACCTTGGCCAGTCGCCGCGCCCTGGCCTGTGCAGGCCTGGCAGCCAGCGATCTCGATGGCATCATCTTGGCAACGGCGACACCTGATACGCTCGCGCCCAATGCAGCCTCTGCAGTGCAGCAGAAACTGGGCGCCGTCAATGCGGCCGTGTTCGACCTCAATGCGGCCTGTACCGGGTTTGTCTACGCCCTCTCGGTCGGCACCTCATTAGTGCAAACCGGCATGATGAAGAAGGTGCTGGTGATCGGTGCCGAACGCCTGACTTACCTGCTGGACTGGACCCGCCGCGATACCGCAGTGCTGTTTGGTGATGGTGCGGGGGCAGTGGTGATCGAGGCGAGCGAGCAGGAGTGTGGCCTGATTGCCAACAAACTCGGCTGTGACAGCGAAGCGAGGGAGATACTGCACGTCCCGAACTTTGGTACCGATCGGGTGCGTTTTGCCGATATCGACGGTCTGTTTACCTTCAACTTTGAAGGCCAGGAGATTTTCAAGCGCGCGGTGCGTGGCATGGGTGAAGCGACCAGTTGCGCACTCACCCAAGCCGGAATTACACCTGAGCAAATCGATCTCATCGTGCCGCACCAGGCCAACATCCGCATCATCGAAACCTTGGCCAAGCGCATGAATGCCCCGATGGACAAGGTGATGGTCAACATAGAGAACTACGGCAATACCTCCGCTGCCACAGTCCCCATCGCCCTGTGCGAAGCGCTGGAGCAGGGCCGCGTCAAGCCGAACTCCTATCTGCTGACCGCCGCATTCGGTGCCGGTCTGACCTGGGGCGCAGCCATCATCAAGTGGGGCGATCGCGTCACCCCCATCAACTCCTGTGATGCCGAACTGCCCCCGTGCGACAAGAGTGCACTTGAGCTGATTGCCCATGCGGTAGAAGGTTGCCAGAAGGCCCACGCCAACGAGGACTAATCCTTATCAGGGGCCTGAGTTATCAGGCTCCTTTTTATCTGTGCTTGCCTCCCCGCTATCCACACGCTTCGTTATCCGCCACGTCACAGCGATCTCGTTTCGCCAAAGCCCCCGTCGGCTGCCTCCATATTCCAGCTTTATCAGTAGTCCCCGCTGAATTGGGGCGACTTGCAACCAAGTTATTTTTTTGCGCTAACCTTATTGAGCCATTTGTAATTAATGGGTTCGGGCGTGGTTCATCCTCTCTGACACCAGTGGGATAACAGCTTGCTCCCGCCTCGACTCACGTGCAGGGATGAGTTTGCGTATGACAGATCACAAGACGGCAGAGACAATTGCATTCTGGGACCCCGTGAGTTGGGCATGCTGCCTAGGCATAGGCCTGCTCAGCATCCTGCTGCTAGTTCTCGCTGGCAGCCCTCTGTCTTATCTGCTGGCCAACGGCGTGCTGGCCCTGGGCGCAGCCCTCTGGTGCTCCCATCACTATCACAACAAGCCGGAGACAAGCCATCACGACGAGGAGGCTGCTCATACCTGGTCTGCCGCCCAGCTCAGCCATTCCATTATTGGGCTCGAGCAAGTATGCGAGAAAGCGGTCCCCATCTGGTCACAGCAAATTGAGAGCTCTCGTCAGCAGACCGAAGGGGCCATGATCGATCTGACCCAGCGCTTCTCCGGGCTCACCACCAAGCTGGAAGAGGCGGTAGCCGCCTCTCACAATGCCGCCGGAAATCTGGGCGGGACAAAATCGGCGGGCATGGCCGCCGTACTGGCCGAGAGCCAGGCTCAGCTCAACCAGGTGCTCGCCATCATGCATTCCGCACAAGCCAATCGCGATGCCATGCTGGCGGAAATCAAGACGCTTACCGCCTACACCATAGAGCTCAATACCATGGCGCTCGATGTGGCCAAAATTGCTTCCCAGACCAACTTGCTGGCGCTCAATGCTGCAATAGAGGCGGCTCGGGCTGGCGAGGCCGGTCGCGGCTTCGCCGTGGTGGCCGATGAAGTGCGCACCCTGTCGCGCCTCTCCAGCGAAACGGCCCAGAAGATGACGGACAAGGTCGACACCATCAATAGCGGCATTGGCCGAGCCTTCCAGATAGCAGAAAGCGCAGCCGCGCGGGATCAAGCAGCCGTCAGTGACTCGGAGCACGCTATCGAGCAGGTGCTGGAGCGCTTTCGCATGGCCACCACCAGCCTGGCGGAGTCGGCAGCCCTGCTGCAGAGCGAAAGCTCGGGGATCCACCGCGAGATCTCCGATGTCATCGTTTCGCTACAGTTCCAAGATAGGGTCAGTCAAATCCTCAACCATGTACGCCAGAACATGGACAGCCTCAATGACCATCTGATTTCCTCACGTAATAGAACACACCAGTCCGGCCCCATCCAGATAGATGCGGAGAGCTGGCTGGCAGACATGGAACTCTCCTACGCCACAGATGAACAACGCAACATTCATCATGGCCGCCGTCAGCAACCCATGATGAATTCATCCCGCAGCGCAGACGTTACTTTTTTCTAGGAGACAGATATGTCCAAAACAGTCCTGATCGTGGATGACTCGGCAACCATTCGCCAAGTCGTCGGCATGACGCTCAAGGGAGCCGGTTACGAGGTGATGGAAGCCTGCGATGGCAAGGATGCCCTCAGGAAACTCGACGGCAAGAAGATCAATCTCATCATCAGCGACGTCAACATGCCGAACATGGATGGCATCAGCTTCGTCAAGGAGGCCAAGAAACTGGCAAGCTACAAGTTCACCCCCGTCATCATGCTGACCACCGAATCCCAGGACAGCAAGAAGCAGGAGGGACAGGCGGCAGGGGCCAAAGCCTGGGTGGTCAAGCCATTTCAACCCGATCAGATGCTGGCGGCCGTCGCCAAGCTCATCATGCCCTGAGTCAGGAGCCACCAATGCCGCTGCACATAGAGACGGGTGAACACAAGACGCTGGTCAAAGTCTCGGGGGATATGACCATCTATACAGCCGCCGATCTCAAGCTGGCGCTCACCCCCCTGCTTTACCGCCAGCAGGCGCTGGAGCTAGATCTGTCCCAAGTATCCGAGATGGATAGTGCCGGCTTGCAGCTATTGCTGGCTGCCAAGAAAACGGCGCAACAGGGCGGTTATCCACTGCACCTGATCATGCACAGCCATGCGGTGCTCGACGCGCTGGAGCTGTGTCAACTGACAGCCTTCTTTGGCGATCCAACCCTCATGCCCCACGCTGATCACGCCTAGGCAGTCCCAGTGACAAGGAGTCATTCGTGAGCATCAATCTTGATCAGGCCCTGCAAACCTACATCGCCGAGGCACGCGAACTGCTGGAAGAGATGGAGTCCGCCCTGCTGACGTTGGAAAACGACCCGGACAACAGCGAGCTGATCGGTGCTATCTTTCGGGCGGCACATACCATCAAGGGATCCGCCGGCCTGTTTGGCTTGCAGCCCATCGTCAGTTTCACCCACATAGTTGAAGACTTGCTCGATCAGGTGCGCAATCAGCAACTGGCGATCACCACGACGCTTATCAAGGATCTGCTGGAGAGCCGGGATCATATCGAGCGGCTGGTCTATCTGGTCGCAGAGCAAGGCGCGTCCCTGGGGGGTGACGAACAGGCTATGGACTCTCAGTTGCGGCTAAATTTGGCACGCCATCAGGCGACCCGCCCGACCGGGTTGACGGACTGCACCCCATCAGCAGACGCAGAGCCGCTCAGCAAGGAAGAGGGTCATGTCAGCACCACCTCGTTGTGGCACATCTCGCTGCGCTTTGGCCCGGATGTGCTGCGCAATGGCATGGATCCCACCTCGTTTCTGCGCTACCTCGGCACCATGGGCACCCTCTGCGCCATCGAAACCCTTCACGACGCCCTTCCCGACTGGGAACATTTCGATCCCGAGAACTGCTACCTCGGTTATGAACTCAATGTCGACACCCAGGCCGACAAGGGAGCCCTGAGCGACGTGTTCGAATTCGTACGCGATGACTGCCGCATCACCATACTGCCCCCTCACAGCAAAATTGCCGAGTACATAGCGCTCATCAATGACCTGCCAGAAGACAACGATATGCTGGGGCAATTGTTGGTCAAAACGGGAGCACTGACCGCCAGCGAGCTAGCGCTCGGCCTGCAAACCCAGCATGACAGACCGCAGACAGACAGCAGCAAGCTGGGGGAGATCCTGATTGCCCAGGGCGCAGTCAACGAAGTGGTCGTAGAGGCCGCGCTCAAGAAACAACACCAGAACAAGGAGAATAAAACCAAAGAGGGGCGCTACGTCCGAGTACATGCCGACAAGCTGGATGATCTGATCAATCTGGTTGGCGAGCTGGTGGTCGCCAGCTCGGGCGCCAGTCTGTTAGCCCAACGCTCACGGGACAGCCAGTTGCAGGAGGCCAACTCAACCATCGCCATGCTGGTCGAGGAGATCCGGGATGGCGCCCTGCGCCTGCGCATGGTACCCATTGGGGACACCTTCAACCGCTTCCAGCGCGTCGTGCGCGACGTAAGCCAAGAGCTGAACAAGAACATTGCGCTAGTCATCACAGGCGGTGACACCGAACTCGACAAATCCGTGGTGGAAAAGATAGGTGATCCCCTGATGCATCTGGTTCGCAATTCCATGGATCACGGCATCGAATCGGCGGGGCAGCGCCTCGCCGCCGGCAAACCGGCGAGGGGCACTTTGACCCTCAATGCCTATCACGACTCCGGCAGCATCATCATCGAGATCAAGGACGATGGCGCCGGACTCAACAAAGCAAGAATTCTGCAAAAGGCGCAAGAACGGGGCCTGGTCGCCGCCAATGCGGCCTTGACAGATCAGGAGATCTACCTGCTCATCTTCGAGCCCGGTTTTTCCACCGCAGAGACAATCACCAACCTCTCGGGTCGAGGGGTTGGCATGGACGTGGTCAAACGCAACATCACGGCCCTGCGCGGCAGCGTCGAGCTGGACAGCAAGCCAGGACAGGGCACCCGAGTGCAGATCAGGTTGCCATTGACCCTGGCCATCATCGACGGCTTTTTGGTCAGGGTTAGCACCACACATTACGTCATACCCCTCGACATGGTAATCGAGTGCGTTGAGCTGACCCAGAGTGCGCTGGCCGATACTCAGGGACGCAACTACCTCAACCTGCGCGGCGAGGTGCTGCCATTCGTACGACTCCAACAATACTTCGATATCGAAGGTGCGAGAGGGCGCAGGGAAAACATAGTGGTCGTCAGTCACGGCGGCAAAAAATCCGGGCTGGTAGTCGATGAACTGCTGGGGGAGTTTCAGACCGTGATCAAGCCGCTCGGCAAGCTGTTTCAACGCCTGCAAGGGATCAGCGGATCCACCATTCTGGGCGGTGGCGAGGTTGCCCTGATCCTGGATATTCCCTCCCTCATTCAACATGCCATCGATCAGGAACTGAGCCAGCTGAGCCAGTACGCCCTTCCTCGCCAGCAAACTCAACCAAGAGTCAATTAACGCCAGGAGCCCATTATGTTCAGAAACTCCACCATTAAAATGCGACTCACCATCCTGCTCTGCCTACTATGCCTGCTGCTACTAGGCGTTGGCGGGCTAGGACTCTACAACATGCAGAGCAGCAACCAGGGCCTGCAACGGGTTTATAACGACCGTGTGGTGCCGCTCAAACAGCTGAAAACCATCTCAGACAACTACGCCGTCGCCGTCATCGACAACGTCAACAAGGCCAATGTGGGCCTCATCAGCGCCGAAGAGGCATTGCAACAGGTCCAGCGGGCCCAGCAGCAGATCAAGCAAGAGTGGCAGCATTATCAGTCCACCAAGCTGACCGCAGCCGAGCAGAAACTATCGGCTGAGGCGGGCACCCTGTTCAACGCGGCGGATCGCGATATCACCAGACTGGAGCAGTTTCTAGCGACCCAGCACGGAGTCATCGCCGGTACCCTCAATGATTTTGACGGCAAGCTTTACAGCTCTATCGATCCCATCGGCAACAAGATAACGGAGCTGGTCACTCTGCAACTCGATGTGGCCAAAGCCGAATATGAGCAGGCTCAATCCTGGTACGACGCCATGCTGCTCACCATGATGGTAGTGGTCACGGCAGGGATAATGGCGGCGGCCTGGCTTGGTATAGTGCTCATCCGCAGCATCATTGCCCCCATCAATCAGGCGCTACAGGTGGCCAACCATCTGGCGGAGGGGAACCTCGACGTCACCATCACCATAGGAGCCAACGATGAAGCGGGTCAACTCTTGATGGCCATGCAGAATATGGTCAACAAGCTGACAGCACTCATCAACGACATAGAAACCCTGGTCACCGCCGCCGTCGAGCAAGGGGATTTCAGCTACAAGATAGCGCTGGACAATCGGCAGGGTTATACCAAACGCTTGTCCGAGCTGCTGAACCGCTTGTCCAACGTCACAGATACCAGCCTCAAGGATGTCATGCGCATCGCCACCGCCCTGTCGCGGGGGGATCTCACCCAAAAGATTGATCAGCCCTACCCGGGGATTTTTGGTCAGACCAAAGATGGTCTCAACAGTACCATAGACGCCTTGACAGCCATAATCGAAGAGGTACGCAACGCCGCTGACAACCTCACCAATGCCTCCAGCCAAGTCAGCACCACGGCCCAGTCCCTGAGTCAGGCCACCAGTGAACAGGCAGCGAGCGTGGAAGAAACCAGCGCCTCCATCGAGCAGATGAGTGCCAGCATCAACCAGAACACCGACAACGCCAAGGTGACCGACAACATGGCGAGCAGCGCCGTCCTCGAAGCGACCGAAGGGGGTCACTCGGTACAGCAAACCGTGGCGGCGATGCAACAGATAGCCCGCAAAGTCAGCATTATCGATGACATCGCCTACCAGACCAACCTGCTGGCGCTCAATGCCGCCATAGAGGCGGCTCGCGCCGGTGAACATGGCAAGGGCTTTGCGGTAGTGGCCGCCGAGGTACGCAAATTGGCTGAACGCAGCCAGATTGCGGCTCAGGAGATAGGGGAACTATCCTCCAGCAGCGTCGATACCGCAGAGAAAGCGGGCAGTCTGCTCGACAAGATAGTGCCTTCCATTCGCAAGACATCCGACCTGGTCCAGGAGATCAATGCTGCGTCCGGCGAGCAGGCCAGCGCGGCTAACCAGATCAGCATGGCCATGAACCAGCTCAATCAGGTGACCCAGCAGAACGCGGCCAGCAGCGAGGAACTGGCCGCCACCGCCGAGGAGATGAGCTCCCAGGCCAACGAGCTGCAGCAGACCATGGACTTCTTCTCGCTGGATAACCTGGTCAGGCCCTCAAAACTCAGCGAGGGTACGCACAGGGGAGCATCCCCCAGAGGCTCGTTTGTCATGCCCGCCCACCACCCGCTGCACGGCAACACGGTACCTCAACCCCAGGTTGATGAAGCCGATTTTGTCCGCTTTTAACCGGAGAGACTCATGAGCATGTCAACCGAAGTGGTCCCACAGCCAGTCACACTGGCTCATGACAATCAGGGCGATGCCCAGTATCTGACCTTCCTGATCAAGGGTGAGATGTTTGCCATCAACATTCTCGGGGTCAAAGAAATCATCGAATACGGCAACATCACTCCCATCCCCATGATGCCCAGCTTCATCCGCGGCGTGATCAACCTCAGGGGGGCAGTGGTCTCGGTGGTGGACCTCAACGCTCGCTTTGGCAATGCCCCCTCCAGCATCACCCGCCGTAGTTGCATCGTCATCATCGAAGGGATGCACCCGGATGATCCCGAGCACGGCAATCAGGACATTGGGGTCGTGGTGGATTCGGTCTCGGAAGTGCTGACCATTCCCTGCAACGAGATAGAGCCACCGCCCAGTTTTGGCGCCCGCATCCGGGCCGATTTCATCAGCGGTATGGGCAAGGTGAATGGCAAGTTCGTCATCCTCATCAATACCGAGAAGGTGCTCTCCATCGACGAGATGACACAACTAAGTGAACTGACCCAGCAGCAGGAACGGCTGCTGGAATAGAAACAGCCAACGCCATAACCCAAACATCAACAACAACGAGAGTGTCGCTCACACCACACAGCAATGACATGTCGCACAAGGATCAGGCCCATGACTCAATCATTCTTTGGCAATCTCTTCGGCAACGGTAGCGCTCATACCTTGCAACAAGCACAACTGACCCAGTTGATCGGGGCTACTCGCACTATTTCGCAGGGGATCGCGCAGGGTGAACAGCCGTTCCTGCTGGAACTGGGCACACTGGATGGCCCGCTGCGGGAACTCTGTCAGGAGTTCAACCAGGTAATCACGCTGCTGGGCCAGCGGCTCAACAGCGGGCTGGCGGCCATCAGCGCCAACCAAGCCCTGTATGACGAGAACCTGCGGGTGCGCAAGGCTCTGGATGGTGCCTCGACCAATGTGATGATCGCCGATACCAACCTCGACATCGTCTACATGAATGAAGCCGTGCTCGCCATGCTGGGGCAGGCGGAGTCCGACATCCGCAAGGATCTGCCCAACTTCGATACCAGACAGCTGATGGGCAAGAATATAGACACCTTTCACAAGGATCCGTCCCACCAGCGCAGCATGCTGGCCAAGCTGGACAAAACCTACCGCACGCAGATCTCGGTCGGTGGCCGCATCTTCTCCCTGATCGCCAACCCTGTCTTCAACGATAGCGGAGAGCGGCTCGGTTCAGTGGTGGAGTGGGCAGATCGCACCAAGGAGATCGCCATCGAAAATGAGGTGAAAGCGGCCAACGCGGCGGCCAAACTCGCCGCCGCCGAAAGCCTGCGAGTCAAGAGAGCACTGGATGGCGCCAGTACCAACGTGATGATTGCCGACACAGATTTGAACATCATCTACATGAACGAATCGGTCAAGGAGATGCTTAGCCTGGCCGAGTCCGACATCAGGAAGGATCTCTTTAGCTTCAATTCGTCCACCCTGATGGGGGCCAACATCGACAGTTTTCACAAGAATCCTGGCCATCAGCGCAGCATGCTGGCCAAGCTGAGCAATACCTACAAGACCCAGATCCTGCTCGGTGGCCGCACCTTCTCGCTCATTGCCAACCCAGTGTTCAGCGATGATGGCGAGCGGCTGGGCTCCGTGGTCGAGTGGTCTGATCGCACCAAGGAGGTCGCGATCGAGCGGGAGATGTCGGAGATTGTGCAGGCGGTGATCAACGGGGAGCTGCACAAACGCATGGATCTGGTGGGCAAGAGTGGTTTCTTCCAGACCCTGGGGGAAGGCATCAACCGCATCGCAGAGGTGATAGACACCAGTCTCAACGACGTGATCCGGGTGGTGCAATGCCTGGCTCGGGGAGACCTGACCCAAACGATCGTGGCCGACTACCCCGGGGTATTTGGCACGACCAAGGACTCCCTCAACCAAACCATCATCTCGCTGACCAACATAGTGACCGAGGTGCGGAGCTCGTCCGATAACCTCTCCAGTGCCTCGGAACAAGTCAGCGCCACCGCCCAATCTATCAGTCAGTCGAGCAGTGAGCAGGCATCCAGCATGGAGGAGACCAGCGCCTCCATCGAGCAGATGAGTGCCAGCATCAACCAGAACACAGACAACGCTCAGGTCACGGATGGCATGGCCAGCAAGGCGGCCAAGGAGGCCGTGGAAGGCGGTGAAGCAGTCAAGCTCACGGTCGATGCCATGAAACAGATCGCCAAACGAATCGGCATCATTGATGACATCGCCTACCAGACCAATCTATTGGCCCTCAACGCCGCCATCGAAGCCGCCCGTGCGGGGGATCACGGCAAGGGCTTTGCGGTGGTCGCCGCCGAGGTCCGCAAACTGGCGGAGCGCAGCCAAGTGGCGGCTCAGGAGATAGGCGAGCTGGCCTCCAGCAGCGTCGACATGGCGGAAAAAGCGGGCCGCCTGCTCGATCAGATGGTGCCCTCCATCAACAAGACTTCGGATCTGGTACAGGAGATCAGCGCGGCCTCCGCCGAACAATCCACCGGCGTTAGCCAGATCAACATCGCCATGAACCAGCTAAGCCAGGTGACCCAGCAGAATGCATCCTGCAGCGAGCAGCTGGCGGCCACAGCAGAGGAGATGAGCAGCCAGGCCGAGCAACTGCAACTGGCCATGGAGTTCTTTACCCTGGAGCAACACAAGGGCGGCACGGGTCACAAAACCACAACCCCCCGGGCTGCAACCCGAGGACGTTTCATCACCGACGGCAATGGACAAGATGGCTTCAATGGTTCCCCTCGCCCCCACAACGACGCTGATTTTGTTCGGTTCTAAGCAAGGTAGCGGGTGAGCATGGCTCACCCGCTACGCCCCGATCACCACAGGGAGTCAGGTCGTGTATCAGACCCAGTTGCATGATGATGAATTTACACAGTTTCAACGCTGGCTCCACCAAACGGCGGGCATCGATCTGTCACCGGCGAAGAAGGCGCTGGTCGCCAGCCGGCTGTCAAAACGGCTCTGTCACTACGAACTGGAGAGCTACGGCGACTATTTCAGCCTGATCATGAATAACCGGGGGGCTGAGCTGCAAATCGCACTGGACCTGCTCACCACCAACGAGACCTACTTTTTCCGGGAACCAAAGCACTTCGAGTTTCTCAGCGAAAAGGTGCTGGCACGGCTGCCAAAAGAGCGGGCGGTGCGCATCTGGAGCGCGGCCAGCTCATCCGGCGAAGAGCCTTACAGTCTGGCCATGACGCTGGCTGACACCTTGAGCCAGGGCAACTGGGAGGTGATAGCCTCGGATATTTCGACCCGGGTGCTGGAGCAGGCCAGATCGGGGCAATATCCCATCGAGAGGGCCCATAATATTCCGCTCTCCTTCCTGATGAAGTACTGCCTGAAGGGCGTCGGTTTTCAGGAGGGTACCTTCATCATCGACCGTAAGCTCAGGGACAAGGTGCAATTTCATCACATCAACCTGAATCAGGAGCTGCCTGACATTGGTATGTTCGACATCATTCTGATCCGCAATGTGATGATCTATTTCAATCGGGAAACCAAGGGGCAGGTGCTACAGCGCCTGGTACCACGCTTGAAGAAGGGAGGCTATCTCATCGTCAGCCATGCAGAGAGCCTGAACGGCCTGCCCCACGGTTTGCAACTGGTATCACCCTCCATCTATCTGAAACCCTGAGGGTTTCAAAATGAAAGAGATAGTGCTGCAACCGGGAGAGTTCTTTTTTGGTCAGGATAACACCATCATCCGCACCCATCTTGGCTCCTGCGTGGCCATTACCATGTGGCATCCGGAACGGAAACGGGGTGGCATGTGCCACTACATGCTGCCAAGCCGTGGTCACAACGATGACGTGCTGGATGGCCGCTATGCAGATGAGGCAATCCAGTTGTTTATCAATGAAATAAGCAAGTACCCCGCCCCCATTCACGAATACGAGGTCAAGTTGTTCGGCGGCGGAAACATGTTTATCGAACAGCAGACACTCAACACCATGAATGTGGCAATTAAAAACATCAAGGCGGCCTGGCAACTGACTCAGCACCTGGGACTGTCGATCAAGGCCCACCATCTCGGACATGCAGGACACAGAAGCCTGATTTTTGAACTGACCAACGGCAATGTCTGGGTACGCCACCACCGGCTGCCTCATCGTTAAGGGAACTGGGCTATGAAACAGATCAAGGTCATGCTGGTGGATGACTCCGCCGTGGTCAGGCAGGTATTACAGGCCATTCTGGAACAGGAACCGGATATCAAGGTGATTGCCACCGCGTCTGACCCGCTGTTTGCACTGGAGAAACTGAAAAAAGAGTGGCCCGACGTGATAGTGCTGGATGTGGAGATGCCGCGCATGGATGGCATCACCTTCCTCACCAAGATCATGGCCGAGCACCCGACCCCTGTGGTGATCTGCTCTTCCCTGACCGAGAAGGGGGCGGAAACCACGCTGCAGGCCATGGCTGCCGGCGCAGTGGACATCATCACCAAACCCACTGTCGGGCTCAAAAATTTTCTGCAGGAGTCGGCGCAAGCGCTGGCCATGGCAGTGCGTGCCGCCGCCCAGGCCAATGTCAAACGACTGGGCAAGGCGCCTTTGGCCACTGTCGCCGCCAAACTCAATGCCGACGCCATCATGCCCGCAGCCAGCCCGCATGCCATGGCCCAGACCACGGAGCGGATCGTGGCAATCGGCACCTCTACCGGCGGCACCCAGGCACTGGAAGCCGTGCTGACGACGCTGCCTCGCGTCTGTCCCGGCATCGTCATAGTGCAACACATGCCGGAGAAATTTACCGCCTCCTTCGCCGAGCGACTCAACAACCTGTGCCAGATAGAAGTACGGGAAGCAAAGAGCAATGACAGGGTCATTCCGGGTCTGGCGCTCATAGCGCCGGGGGGCAAGCACATGCTGCTCAAGCGCAGCGGGGCCTACTATCACGTCGATGTGATCGATGGCCCTCTCATCAACCGTCACCGCCCTTCGGTGGACGTGCTGTTTCGCTCTGTGGCCAAATTTGCCGGTGGCAATGCCACCGGCATCATCATGACGGGAATGGGGGATGATGGTGCTCGCGGGCTAAGAGAAATGCTGGAGGCGGGCGCCAACACCTTTGCCCAGGATGAGACCTCCTGCGTGGTATTCGGCATGCCCAAGGAGGCCATCAAGCTCGGGGCTGTCCGCCACATACTGCCGCTGCAGGACATTCACCACGCGATAGTGGGCCGCTAGCTGCACTTGCACATCAGCCAGTACATAGAAGTAGCCGGCCCAGCTGCATACCTGATGCTGGCCAAAATACTCGGCCATCTCGGTCTGAAGTGGCCGAGATAGTCGGTCATGGCCGTGATCACGGCATGATGAATCTGAACGCTACCCTTACCGTCGAAAAAGATGGGATCTTGCCATCAAGCAGTTGATTGAGGGCGAGAAACTGGCCGCGCAACACAGCGATATCGAGAGCCTGCATATGAAGAACCCACCGTCCACCTTATCATTTTAACAAAATAGTGAGAGTAAGATGCGGTAGCCGCAATCTCCATCCGTGAACCAGTCAACCATCACAGTGACAAGATGAGGTCATATTTTCAGTATAAAATGCTGAAGTTCGGTGCAGAACCCACCTGCCTCATCAGTACCTGCCGGCACGGGTCTCTCGCCATATTCATGCTGGGAATCGATATAGAAGTCGTTGATAAGGATGAAAAATGAGCGAAATATATCAAAAAATGACCGGCTAGCACTTTTTTGTCGCCAGATATCACCAGAAGGGGTTCACAAAGCTGCCGGATCTGATAGTATGCGCCTCGCACTTGGGGAGGGGTTCCCGAGCGGCCAAAGGGATCAGACTGTAAATCTGACGGCTCTGCCTTCGAAGGTTCGAATCCTTCTCCCTCCACCATTCAAGTGCAAAAGTAGTGACAATCAGGAAATACCCCGTGGAGGGGTTCCCGAGCGGCCAAAGGGATCAGACTGTAAATCTGACGGCTCTGCCTTCGAAGGTTCGAATCCTTCTCCCTCCACCATTTTCCCGATTGAAATGGCTGAATAACCTATGCTTTACCCCTGTGGAGGGGTTCCCGAGCGGCCAAAGGGATCAGACTGTAAATCTGACGGCTCTGCCTTCGAAGGTTCGAATCCTTCTCCCTCCACCATCCTTTAGAAGACCCGGCCTAGCGCCGGGTTTTTGCTTTGTAAAAATGACTCCATTTGGCACTGTCAGATCTGACAATTGCATAACCTGAGCTTTTTGGAAACAGTAGTGCTCACACAGTTCGGAGCCATGGATAACCATGTTTGAAATTTGGGATGAGGCAGGACAGGCAAGCGACTTGACGCTACCACAATTGCAGCAACGGCTGACCAGTTATCGAGGCGAAGTCATGGTGCGCTACACCAATCGCATAGGACTGCCGACGACCCTGTTCCTGACTGTCGATCAGGGGTTGGCCTATCAGCGCTTCAAAGCGGACAGGCCCCTGCTCGACTGGGCCTGGCTGGCACAAGCCGTGCACGCGACCGACCCGGGCAGGGAACCCATGCTCTCCTATCTAGACGCCGTCTCCCGCTGATATCCCCTTTCAAGACCGGGCAAACAACCCGGTCAGCTCATCGACTATCTGCTGTAACAGAGCCCTGAAATCCGCCAACTCGGCTTCACACTGCCCGGCTCCCTCCCTGCGGATCTTCTCCTCCAGATGCCATGCTTGCTGCACCAGATCGCGCACCATCATCATGGATGATGGTGCCAGCCTGACGATGCACCCATCGCGGCGGATGCTGGCCGGTCTGGTGGAATACATGCAGCGACTCGGTATGAAGGGGGTCGAGACACTGCAACATATCGAATCGGCCGTGACTACCAGCAGGGCTACGCCTACGCCATGCCCTCCCCCCTCTCTCGCTGGGCCTGATCGGACCCTGACATTCCTCACGGCTCGCGCCGGCAACCATTGCCTGTCAAATTGCATGATGGCGTGGGGGCGAGTACAATCTCGCACCCCGTATATCAGGTGCATCCCATGCAATCTTGCATAATGATGTACACCATCGGGTAGTTGTGTCGCGAGCGCCGTCTCGTACCACGGCTCAACCAATCCGGCGCCATCAGGTGGCGCCGTCCTGATTTGCAATCAGATACTAAGAGTCCAACATGTTCAGACCAGAATTGCTCTCCCCCGCCGGAACCCTCAAGAATATGCGTTACGCCTATGCCTATGGCGCCGACGCCGTCTATGCGGGCCAGCCGCGTTACAGCCTGCGGGTACGCAACAACGAATTCGATCACGAGAATCTACAGCTCGGCATTAACGAAGCCCATGCGCTGGGCAAGCAGTTCTATGTGGTGGCCAACATCCAGCCCCACAACTCCAAGCTCAAGACCTTCATCCGCGACATGCGTCCCGTGGTGGAAATGAATCCGGATGCGCTGATCATGTCAGACCCGGGCCTCATCATGATGATGCGCGAAGCCTTCCCGGAGATGCCCATCCACCTCTCCGTTCAGGCCAACGCAGTCAACTGGGCCACGGTGAAGTTCTGGCATCAGATGGGCCTGACCCGTGCCATCCTCTCCCGCGAGCTGTCCCTGGACGAGATCGAAGAGATCCGCATGCAAGTACCGGAGATGGAGCTGGAAGTCTTCGTCCACGGCGCCCTGTGCATGGCCTACTCCGGCCGCTGCCTGCTCTCCGGTTATATCAACAAGCGCGACCCCAATCAGGGCACCTGCACCAACTCCTGCCGCTGGGAGTACAAGGTGCACGAGGGCAAGGAAGATGACGTGGGCCAGATAGTCCACCGTCAGGAGCCCATCGCAGTTCGCCCGGACAACACTCTGGGGCTCGGCAAGCCGAGCGACGCACTGGTGCTGCTGGAAGAGTCCAACCGTCCGGGTGAATACATGACGGCGTTCGAGGATGAGCACGGCACCTACATCATGAACTCCAAGGACTTGCGCGCCGTCGAGCACGTCGAGCGCCTGACCAAAATGGGCGTGCATTCGCTGAAAATTGAAGGCCGCACCAAGTCCTTCTACTACTGCGCCCGCACCGCTCAGGTCTATCGCAAGGCCATCGACGATGCGGTCGCCGGTCGTCCGTTCGATCCTACCCTGATGGGCACCCTCGAGAACCTGGCTCACCGTGGCTATACCGAAGGCTTCCTGCGCCGTCACAACCACAGCGAGTACCAGAACTACGACTACGGCTACTCCGTCTCCGACACCCAGCAGTTCGTCGGCGAGATCACGGGTCGCCAGGGCGACATGGTGGAAGTGGAAGTGAAGAACAAGTTCCTAGTGGGCAACAGCCTGGAACTGATGACACCGCAGGGCAACGTCAGCTTCAACCTGGAGCAGATGCAGAACCGCAAGGGCGAGCTCATTGACACAGCGCCGGGCAACGGTCACGTGGTCTATGTGCCTGTTCCTAAAGAGATCGACATCAACTACGGCATACTGCTGCGCAACCTCGGCGATCGCCAGGACACCCGTCAGCCGCACTCGGCGGCCTGATATGTCCCTGCTCATCACCGACAAGTGCATCAACTGTGACATGTGCGATCCCGAGTGTCCGAACCAGGCCATCAGCTTGGGGGAGGAGATCTACGAGATAGACCCCAGTCGCTGTACCGAGTGCGTCGGTCACTATGAGAAGCCGACCTGCATCAGCGTCTGCCCCATCGATTGCATCATCTGGGATCCCGCCCACGTGGAAACCGAAGATCAGTTGCTGGAGAAGTTTGTGCGGATGCACAGGCAGTAAAACTCCTGCAGACAGTTGTAAAGAAGCCCCGCATGCGGGGCTTCTTTACGTTTGGTGCTTGCCGTGCCTAGACGTATTCCATAAAGACCCGGGAGGTGAGCTTGGTGATGAGTTCGTAGGGAATGGTGCCAATCTCGTCGGCAACCCGCTCCACCGGCAGCCCCTCACCCCAGAGCACGGCTTCGTCACCGGCCTTGTCAGTAGCGCCCGGCCCCAGATCCACTGTGGTCATGTCCATGGAGACGCGGCCCACCAGCGGCACTATGCGGCCATTGACCAGCACAGAGGTACCGTTGGGCGCCATGCGCGGATAACCATCGCCGTAACCGATGGCAATCACACCGAGCCGGGTATCACGCTCAGAAACCCAGTTGGCACCGTAACCTACCGGCTCACCCGCCTTGTGATCTCGCACCGCGATGAGCTGGGTCTTGAGGGTCATCACAGGTTGCAGGTCGTAATCCGCCGCCACCGAATGGGGGAAGGGGGATACGCCATAGAGGATGACACCGGGACGGATCCAGTCACAGTGGGAGTCCGGCCAGGCCAGGATCCCCGCCGAGTTGGCCATGGCCCGCTCACCCAGCAGCGGCGCCGTCAGACGGCTGAAGAGATCAATCTGCTCGCGGGTGGTGGATTGATCGAGCTCATCGGAGCGGCTGAAGTGGGTCATGATGTTGAACGGTTGCACCACATTCTTGCACTTGGCGAGACGTGCGATAAAGGCGGGCATCTCATCGCTGCGCACCCCGAGGCGGTGCATGCCGGTGTCGAGCTTGAGCCAGGCCACCACGGGGGCAGGCAGTTCGACCTGCTCCAGCGCTTCGAGCTGCTCCCAGGTGTGGACCGCTGTCTGCAGGTTGTTGGCCGCCAGCACCGGCAGATCATCGGCCGAGAAGAAGCCTTCCAGCAGCACTATCGGTTTGACCACGGCGCAGGAGCGCAACATCAGTGCCTCTTCGATGCGAGCCACGGCATACGCGTCGGCATCCACCAGGGTGCGGGCGACCGGCAGCAGGCCATGGCCATAGGCGTTGGCCTTGACCACTGCGATGATCTTGCAATCGGGGGCATGCCGTTTGACCACGGCGAGGTTGTGGCGCAGGGCCGCTGTATTGATTTGGGCAATTGCCGCTTTCATCTGTTTTCCCTTACGAGGGCATGATGGCACGTGAATGCGCCAGGCACCGTGTGGTGTCAGCCCTTAATTGTCATCGTCTAAGGCCGGACCGGCATAATTGTCGAACCGGGAAAACTGTTTCAGGAACCGGAGACGGCACCCACACAAGCGCCATCCCCCGGATTAGTAGTCATCATCAAACGCAGGACCGGCATAATTATCGAACCGGGAGAACTGACCCTGGAAGGTGAGGCGCACTCGCCCGATGGGGCCGTTACGCTGCTTGCCGATGATGATCTCGGCAATCCCCTTGTCAGGACTGTCATCGTGATACACCTCATCACGGTAGATAAACATGATCAAATCCGCGTCCTGCTCGATGGAGCCGGATTCACGCAGATCCGAGTTGACCGGACGCTTGTCAGCGCGCTGTTCCAGGCTTCGGTTGAGCTGAGAGAGCGCCACCACGGGGCACTGCAGCTCTTTTGCCAAGGCCTTGAGGGATCGGGAGATTTCACCTATCTCCAGGGTCCGGTTATCGGAGAGTGCGGGCACCCGCATCAGCTGCAGGTAGTCGATCATGATCATGGATAGGCCGCCGTGCTCACGGGCAATGCGGCGCGCACGGGAGCGCACGTCGGTCGGGGTGAGGCCGGAGGCGTCATCGATATACATCTTGCCCTTCTCGAGCAGCAGCCCCATGGTGGAGGAGAGGCGCGCCCAGTCTTCGTCGTCGAGCTGACCGGTTCGCACCTTGGTCTGGTCGATACGCCCGACCGAGGCGAGCATACGCATGATGATCTGCTCGGAGGGCATCTCCAGCGAGAAGATGAGTACCGGCTTCTCGGCGGTGAGCGCTGCATGCTCGCACAGGTTCATGGCAAACGTGGTCTTGCCCATGGAGGGACGGGCCGCCACGATGATTAGATCCGAGCGCTGCAAACCTGCCGTCATTTTGTCGAGATCCCCATAACCGCTCGATACCCCGGTCACGCCGTTGTGCGGGGTCTTGAACAGCTCTTCAATCTTGTCGACCGTCTGCTCGAGGATCAGCTTGAGCGGCTGCGGCCCCTCGTTGGCGCTGGTGCGCTGCTCGGCGATCTGGAACACCTTGCTCTCGGCCAGATCGAGCAGATCGCCCGAAGTGCGTCCCTGCGGCTCATAGCCTGCTTCGACTATCTCGTTGGCGACCGAGATCATCTCCCGCACGACCGCACGCTCACGCACGATTTCGGCGTAGGCGTTGATGTTGGCGGCACTTGGGGTGTTCTTGGCGATCTCCACCAGATAGGCGAAGCCACCGGACTCTTCCAGCTGCTCCGAGCGTTCCAGCTCCTCTTGCAGCGTGATGAGATCGATGGGGTTACCCACATTGGAGAGGCGGGTCATGGCCTGGAAGATCAGCCGGTGCGGACGGCTGTAGAAATCCTTGTCGATCACCCGTTCGGCGACCCGATCCCAGGCGTCGTTATCCAGCATCAGGCCGCCCAGTACGGACTGCTCGGCCTCAAAAGAGTGGGGAGGAACTTTCAGCTGTTGTGTCTTGGCGTCTTTTTTCGCCGTCACTTGCTCTGCCATACACATAAAAACCGCAGCGGGAAGGGGACGGGAATTTTACAAAAGAAACCCCGCCATCGCGAGTGCTAATGCACGCTATTCACCTCTGTCTGGTGCAACCCTCCTCCTGATGGTAGCTGGCACCACTTGCCGATGAACTATGCCAGGGGCTCACCCCCGCCTCATACCATGATAAAGGGCCAGACCAGGATCTGGTCATGGGGCTTGGCTCTCGCCTTGTTGCGCAACTTGCGCTCCTTGCGGCTCGGTCGTCGACTTTTCATTGCGCTTCTCCTCTGATGCCCCCGATCGGGACAATCTGTTCATGAATAATTCATGACAAGCATGTTAATCATAGTCGCAAGCTGCAATACAACGCGGGACAGGCAGCCTGCCATGCGCCTCGCTGAGCTTGCCAAAGCAGAGCATGCCCCACCCACTGATGAGAGTGAAAAGAGTCAAAATGAAAAAAATGCTGACCCTGTTTGCCGTGATCCTGGCCATTGGCCTGGGGGCACCCATGGCCGAAGCCAAAAAGTTTGGCGGCGGTAAATCCTTTGGCAAGAACTACAAGACAGCTCCGGCCCAGCCGGCGGCCAAGCCCGTCGACAGCAAGAACCCGACGGTCGGGGCTCAGGCCGCACCGAAGAAGGGTGGCATGATGGGCGGCCTGCTCGGCGGCCTGCTGGCCGGTGGTCTGTTCGCCTACCTGCTGGGTAGCGGTGCATTCGAAGGTCTGCAAGGCATGGACATGCTGCTGATCGCCGCCCTGGCGCTGGGCGCCGTCTTCTTGTTCCGTGCCATGCGCAGAAGCAAGGCGGTCTCGCCCCAGCCACAGGCAGCCTACGCCGGCTATCAGCCGCCATCGGCCGCCCCCCAGCAGTTCGAGCAGAGCAACAGTGCGCCGCAAGCGACCGGCTTTGCCGACAGCGACGTGCCCTTCCGTCTGCCGCCAGGTTTTGACATGAACGGTTTCCTGTCAGGTGCCCGTGATCACTACCGCACCCTGCAAGAATCCTGGAATAAAAACGATCTGGAAAAGGTACGCGAGTACGTGAGCCCCGAGCTGTTCGAACAGCTCAAAGCTGAACGTGCCGAGCTGACCGGTGAGCAGCATACCGAAGTCATGTATGTGGATACCCAGCTGGTGCGTGCCGACTACGGCAGCGACTGGGCCCAGGTCAGCGTGCGCTTCAGCGGCCGCTACATGGATCGCCAGGAGCAGGTCGAGGAGGACATCAAGGAGGTGTGGCACCTCGAGCGCAACCTGGCCAAGGACAATGCACCTTGGCACATAGTCGGCATCGAGCAGCTGTAAGCACTCCCTTGTCTACGATGACAACAGAGGCGGCCCTGGGCCGCCTCTGTTATTTTTGAGTCCCCATCTCCCCTCTCCGCCTCCCTCCCCCGGGCCCCTGCCATTGACACCCATGGTGGCTATGAGAATGATGGCTGATTGTGTAGTATGACCGACCTTTTTTGTTCAATTTCCGTTCACTGAGGCGTGGTCCATGGCTCTCTCTTTTCTGCGTCGCAGCAACATGCCTCGTCTGCTGGCCAGCCTGCTGTGCTGCGTCTCGTTGATCTTCATCTCCCTCGCCACCCTCTACTGGCAAGCCTGGTCTCTGACTCGCCAGCAAGCCCAGAATGCCACCGAGCGCGCCATGGTGCAGATCGACAGCGCCCTGCACCACTCGATCCTGGCGGCAAGGGCCGCCCTGCCACTGGCGACCAGGCCCTGTGTCGAGGTTGCCCGCGAGCTGCGGGTGCTGGTCGCCACCTCCCCCTATGTGCGCTCGGTCAACCTCTCCCGCCACGGCCGCCTCTACTGCTCCTCCATCTTCGACGAGATAGACCTGAGCAATGAGCTGCAAGACGGCCCGCAAGAGCGGTTCAAGCTCACCGCCGTCACCAGGCTCGGGAACAAGCCCTCGCTGCTGTTCTATCACCTGAATGAAGGAGATCATTCGGTGCTGGTCGCCATCAACCCTTATCACCTGAGCAACCCCTTGCAGTGGAGGCTCGCCGGAGCCCATAGCTGGGTGCAGATCGGCGACCAGTGGCTCGACGTCAAGGGCAAGATCCACGACGGCCAGCCCCCAAGATTGCGGGGATTCAACTATCGGCTCAACTCGGCAGCATTCGACTACAGCCTCAACCAAGGGTTCCCCTTGCATGCCGTGCTGGCCCTACCCCTGCAAACGCAGGGCTCCATCATCATCTTGATCCTGACGCTGGGAGGCCTGGCCGGCCTCGCCACCTATCGCTGGTGGAGCCATATCTCGACCCCGACCCTGGAACTCAAGCGCGCCATCATCAAGCAGGAGTTCGTCCCCTATCTGCAACCCATTGTCTTCAGCAAGAGTGGACAGCTGCATGGCTGCGAGGTGTTGATGCGCTGGCAACACCACCGCCAGGGGCTGATCCGGCCTGATCTCTTCATCCCACTGGCAGAGGAGAGCGGCCTCATCATACTCATGACCCAGACCCTGATGCAGCAGGTACGCCTGCAGTTCGCCCCCCATGCGGCGCAGCTACCTACCCGCTTTCACTTCAGCTTCAACATCTGCGCCCAACACTGTCAGGATCTGAGCCTGATCGATGACTGCCGCACCTTCCTCGCCGCCTTCGCCGACAATCCGATCACGCTGGTGCTGGAGCTGACCGAACGGGAGCTGATCCCCCCCTGCCAGCTGACCGACCAGCTGTTTGGCGAACTGCGGCAGATGGGGGTCAAGATAGGGCTGGACGACTTTGGCACCGGCCATTCCAGTCTCACCTATCTGCAGCAGTTCCACGTGGATTATCTCAAGATCGATCAGAGCTTCGTCGCCATGATAGGTACCAATGCCCTCTCCCGCCATATTCTGGACAGCACCATCAGCCTGGCCACCCGGCTGGGGCTGGAGACCATAGCCGAAGGGGTCGAGACCCAGGAGCAGGCGGACTTTCTGACCGAGCGTAACGTCCACTACCTGCAGGGCTATCTCTATGGCCGCCCGCTGACCCCGGCGCAGTTTCTGCGACTGCTGCCCGCCATCACCACCGAGTAAGCGGCCCGGCACTGCCTGATCCCCTGATACCGTCAGCCCCAGATACGGCGATATGACATTTGTCATTAGTCTGTGGTCATGGCATTACGCAATATCGCAAACGTTTGCTTATTTATTAAATGTGCAGTAGCTCAAAGGAATCGGCTCTCTTTATTTCCAATTATTGCGTTTTGCCTAGAATCGCCACACTCCTGTCATGCGGGAACGATATACAGGACAATAACAACAAGAGGATGATTACCGATGAAGAAGACGCTACTGGCCGTCACCGTCTCTATTACCCTGTTCGGGCTGACCGCCTGCAATTCAGAAAACAGCAGCAAGGAACATATTCCGCTGGATCTGACCATTGCCCACATCAATGATACCCACGCCCACCTGGACCCGACCGAAAATGCGCTGGCCATCCAGCCCACCGGCCAGGAGTTGTTCAAATTCTACGCCCAGCTGGGCGGCTATCCCCGCCTGAAGTTCAAGCTGGACGAGCTGCGCAGCCAAGCTGCCAATGAAGGCCGCAACTTCATGGTGCTCAACGGCGGCGATGCCTTCCAGGGCACCCTCTACTTCACCCAGTTCAAGGGGGAAGAGGAGTCTCGCCTGCTCTCCGACATGGGCATAGATGCCATGGTGCTGGGCAACCACGAATTTGATTTGGGCAATCAGGCCATTAAAGATTTCGCCTCACGGGTGAATTTCCCTGTATTGGCTTCCAACATGGTGAAATCCAGTAGCGCCACCCTGAAAGACAGTGAAAATATTCATGAATATGTCATTAAGGAAATAAATGGCGAGAGCGTGGGTATTTTCGGGCTGGTGCTGGAAAATATGCATGATATCTCTTCACCGGATACCGATACCCAATTCCTGCCGATGATTGAGACCGCCCAAAAAATGGTCGACACCCTCAAGTCAAAAGGCGCCAACAAAATCATCATGGTCACCCATATCGGTCTGCAAAATGACCAGGCCGTCGCCAAGGCGGTCAATGGTATCGACCTGATTGTCGGTGGTCACTCCCAGACCTTCCTCGGCGACATTAACGAGATCAACACCATAGGCTACACCGCCCACAACCAGAATCCGGACGACGACAACACCTATGCCCAGCTGGTGAGCAACCCAGACGGTGGCAAGACCTGTATCGTGCAGGCCGGTGAATGGGCCAAAGGCTATGGCCTGGTCAACGTCTCCCTGAGCAAGGAAGGCCAGATCACCAAGTGTGAGGGTCGCAACACCCTGATGACGGGCGATGATTTCACCAAGGGCGTGGCCAAGAAGAAAGAGCCCCTGAGCGGCAGCGAGCAGACCAACGTGGTCGATTTCATCACCAAGTCACCCGTCATCGAAATCGTGCCGGAAAACACCGCCATGCGCGATGTGATCGACACCGAGTACAAACCGGTCGTGGCCGCGCTCGAGGCCAAGATCATCGCCGATGTGCCGACCCCGTTGCCCCATGTGCGCGTGCCGACCACCCCGAATGGCGCGGGTCTTATCGATCCTCTGGTGGCCGAATCCCTCTACTGGAAGCTCAACAAGCTCAATACCAAGGTCGACTTCACCATCCAGAACGCCGGTGGTGTGCGCACTGATGTGAATGCGGGCCCGCTCTCCGTCGGTTACGTGATGGGCACCTTGCTGCCGTTTGGCAACAAAATCGCAGCCTTCAACCTCAAGGGCAAGGACGTGCGCGCCACCCTGGAGTACGCCGTTGACTATTCCATCGGCCACGAGACAGGGATCGGCGCCTCCAGCGGCGCTTTCCCTTACGTCGGCCACCTGAGCTACACCTATGACGGCAAACAGCCCAAGGGTTCCCGCATCACCAAGCTGGAGCTGCTGGACGCCAACGACCAGTGGCAGCCGCTGGACGACGACCAGGTGTACCGTGTCGGTGCCAACACCTATATCGCCTCCGGCAAGGATGGCTACAGTGGTCTGCTCAAGCGTGAAGAGCTGCCCAACAAGGGTGACTATGTCGACTCCGGCGTCGGTGAGAACGAGATGTTCATGGAGTACGCCGAGTCCCTGGGCACCCTTAATCCGCTGCCCTATGCGACCGTGACCTACTACAAGCCCTGATCCGGCTCACAACCTGCTACAACGGCGCCTGAGGGCGCCGTTTTTATGGCATACTCCCCGCCAATCGATGCCGAGGAGACCCTTTGATGGCGAAGTACGACAAAATATCCCCAGAGACCCAGCAGGATGCGCTGAAGATCGCCCGCGCCAATCAGAAGCCGGGACAGACCAAGGAGCAGACCCAGCTGATCGCCCAAGGGATCCAGAAAGGCATAGACGAGTACAAGAAACAGATGAAGGCACGGGCCCGGGAGGCCAGTCGCCAGAAGAAGTTGCAGAGCAAGGCAAAGCCGCAACCGCAAGCCGACCAGGTAGAGGAGAGCGAGATCGAGCTGATTGAGGTCTCCCGCCAGCATCCTCTGCCCTGGATCCTCTTGCTGCTGAGCTGGCTGGGCATTGCCGCCGCTTGGTTCTGGTTGCGTTGATCCCCTGATGGCAAGGTTTTGCCCAGGCTCTCCTTCCAAGCTTTAACCCGCGCCACGGCTTTTCGCCGGCCAGGGCTGATTTCATCCCGCCGGCTCTGTGCTATGGCTGAACCCCAACCCCACTTACCCACCGTCTGGAGAACACCAACCATGAACCCGGCTCCGCTCTATCTGCTGGCACCTCTGGTGCTGTTTATCGTGACCCTGGTGCTCTATCGCATCTCGCCGCTGCGCGCCGTTGCCGCCGGCAGCGCCCGCTGGTTTATTCTGCCGGCCTTCACCCTCTTCATCCTGCTGATCATCATCAATGGTGCGGCAGACCCGAGCCTGCGCAACCCGGCCTTTCACTGGCTGATGCCGGGGCTCGGCTTTGCCTTGAGTCTGTTTCCGGCCCTGCCCAAGGCGCTGGTGCCGCGCCTCGCCATCAAGGAGGGGGCCTTTGCCGCCCTCGGCCTGATGCTGATGAGCCTGGCCATGGTCTACTGACCGGCTGACAACGGGTGTTGGCATGACTCAAGGGGCACTCTGTGACGGGTGCCCCTTGTGCAAATAGTGGCCTGCAGGCATCTTGGTGACAGGATCGCCAGCAAGGAGGCCAAATGGACAATCCGCCCGATTTCATGGCGCAGTGGGATTATCGGGATCCCGCCGCCAGCGCCCTGCGTTTTAAGTAAGCGCCGTTAAATCGACCTACTTGCCTTTACCGTATTGCGCCACTTTTTTTGCAATCGGCTCCAGCGGGACGTTCCATGGCAGCAGGGCTTCGAGCTTTTCCAGGGTATCGGCCTCGCCAATCC
>NZ_JAACGC010000028.1:0-50784 GCF_029237385.1 Aeromonas sp. 1HA1 | reverse complement strand
ACGCAAAGCGAGCATCAGACGGAAGCAAAAGATTGCAGGAATGAGCAGTGAATACCTGGAAAAGGTACTCAATGCTGGCCTCAACAAATTGGGTGAATTTTAACAATATGTTCACGCTCTCGCCCTGACTGATATCCAATAAAAAGAGGGAGGCATCATGCCTCCCTCACTCTTTAGTCCTTATACCTCGCGGGTTGGGACTCAAACTCTCTTAACTGACTTGCATTAAGCCCTTGTAGCCCGCTTTCTTATGCCAGAGCCGTAAGCAGTCAGAGCGGGGTTAATGGGATGGGCGGTGGACCTGGGGCGTTCAGTTTGTTTATCGCGCTCATATACGCCATCATTACTCCCACTTGGCCGCTGTAGTTACGCAGACTGATTTTCCCCGCCAGCCATTGTTTAAACCGGCGCATCGCCGTTTGCGCCAGCGAGCGACGGTAGAGTTGCACTTATACCTGTCTCTACCTGTCTCAGACGGTTCATTTCTGCGGTCACTTTTGTCGTGTATAACGCCAACGACGATCTATTTTTAAAAAAATTGACCCACATCCCAAAAACATCTGATTTTTAGCAAGTAAATGATAAATCACTCACATTTTTTAACCTCATTTGGTATTATCAGTGGCATGATCCCCATACCTAATTCAGCGCATGCCGATAAAGACATCGTCCTGCCATGAGGGCGCAGCAATCTAAGCGTAAGCTTCATCAGATACCTCCCGAATAGACAGTGGTGTCCGGGAATCAACAGCCACCTATTCAAGCAGCTAGCGGGAAAATTCAAACATTTTTTGGGGTGTTTAAGTCAATGAAAAAACTATCATTTATTGCAGTGGCACTGCTTGCAACAACCTCTGTCAATGCTGAGATCATCAAGATCCCAACTCAATCTGGTTTCTCAGGTTTTGTCATAGGGGGGGTCGGCACCCTTGAGTACAAATCGAATATGTACAAAGGCCCGAATGATGACAATGACCGCCATGCTGGCTTGTTCAACTCACCAGAAAGCCACTCTTCTGTGACGCCGATTTTTGGTGCAGATCTCCGTTATACATTTGCAGAGACGCGTACTCAGCTGTTCCTTGGTAACCTTATCCAAGATGCGGTGCGTTTTGACTTCACCCAGCAATTAGGTGTGCGTCAGCAGATGGGAGATAAAGGGATTGTAGCTCTGGCTTACGTTTTCCCGCTGCTGCCGGCAGATACTTGGTCTGACCCCTATGCAGAAGGCAATCGCCATGAGACAGACATGAAGTCCGGGGGGGGCCGTTTAGCGTGGGATCAGATTTGGGGAACCCATTTCAACACTTCCTTCACCATGCGCAAGTTCGATATTTCTGAGGAGCTGAGCGGTCAGAGCCTGGGCCTCAGCAGCGCACAACGCGACATGCTAGATCGCAACGGCACCACCAGTGATGTTACTCTGTCCTATGACTGGATCTTTACCCCCGGCCACGTACTGCGCCCAGAGCTGGTATACAGCAAGGGTAGTTTCGATGGCAGTGCCATGAGCTATGATAAGACCCAAATCCTGCTGTCTCACGGCTACAACAACAGTCAGTGGTCATTGGTCAGCAACATCTATCTCGGCCAAATGAGCTACGATGAAGTCAATCCCATCTTCGGTGACAAGGCTGATTCTGACGAGTTTGGTATCAGTGCAAGCTTCTTTTGGCACCGCTTGTTTAACGTGAAGGGACTCAACGGATTAATCAGCGCCTCTTATAGAAAAAGTGACTCTGACATCAACTTTTATGATGCCAGTATCAGAAGTATCAATACTGGTCTGGTTTATCATTTTTGATGAAATGGGACCCCACAACGCCAGCTGCAATGCTGGCGTTTTCAATAGGGGTTGAACGTCCCCACACCGCGCAGATTTTTTACAATACATATAGTGTCACTTTAAGAAAATCAGTCAGATGAGTCTGACTTCACTGTGCTTTCTGACGGGGCGGGTGGTATTGCTGACACAGCCATTGACCAGGGCGCAGAGCGGCATATTCATCAACTCGAACAGGGAGTCGGGCAACCCCTGAGTTGCTCGCAAAGTCAGGTTGAAAATACGCTTGATCATCAGGAAGATGAGATGGCTTGGCCGGTATAGACCTGACTGCGGCCCCGCCTCCCCAGTAGGTTCCGTTCAAACCGCATCGATTTGGGCAACAATGCCTCTTCCAACTCCTTGAGGAAGCTATCAGGGAGTCATCCATCCCCGAAAATGTTAGCAAGAACAGTGAGCCGTCCCCATTGCACTCGGGTTGCCGCTCATGATGGGCGACCATGAAAAAAGCCGGCACGGGGCCGGCTTGCAAAGGGGAATTGCGCTTAGTGAGCGGTGGCGCTGGAGGCGCCGAACCCGGTTTGTGAGCGGACGAACTGGGGCAGGAACTTGGCGTGTTCCTCGGCTGCATTCTGCGACTTGTCGGTGACCGAAAACAGCCAAATCCCGATGAAAGCCACTGCCATGGAGAAGAGGGCAGGGTACTCGTAGGGGAAAATGGCCTGGGCATGGCCCAGCACCTTCACCCACACGGTCGGGCCCAGGATCATCAGGCTGACCGCACTGATCAGCCCGAGCCAGCCACCGTAGACGGCGCCACGGGTGGTCAGGCGTGACCAGAACATGGAGAGGAACAGCACCGGAAAGTTGCAGCTGGCCGCGATGGAAAAGGCCAGGCCCACCATGAAGGCGATGTTCTGCTTCTCGAACAGGATCCCCAGACCAATGGCGACCACCCCCAGCACCACAGTGGTGTACTTGGAGACGCGCAGCTCGTCGGTTTCGTTGGCCTTGCCCTTCTTGATGACGCTGGCATAGAGATCGTGGGAGACAGCCGAGGCGCCCGCCAGGGTCAGGCCAGAGACCACCGCCAGTATGGTGGCGAACGCGACGGCCGAAATGAAGCCGAGGAACAGGCTGCCACCGACCGCATCGGCCAGGTGAATGGCCGCCATATTGGTGCCGCCCAGCAGGGCGCCGGTGGCATCCTTGAAGGCCGGGTTGGTGCTGACCAGCAGGATGGCGCCAAAGCCGATGATGAAGGTCAGTATGTAGAAGTAACCGATGAAGCCGGTGGCGTAGAACACGCTTTTGCGCGCTTCTTTGGCATCGCTCACGGTGAAGAAACGCATCAATATGTGGGGCAGGCCGGCGGTGCCGAACATCAGGGCCAGGCCCAGCGAGATGGCGGAGATGGGGTCAGCGACCAGACCGCCCGGGCTCATGATGGCGATCCCTTTCTCGTGCACCTTGACCGCTTCGCTGAACAGAGCGCCGATATCGAAGTTGACCGATTTCATCACCATGATGGCCATGAAGCTGGCACCGGAGAGCAGCATCACCGCCTTGATGACCTGCACCCAGGTGGTGGCCAGCATGCCGCCAAACAGCACGTAGAGCACCATGAGTATGCCGACCAGCACCACGGCGACGTGATATTGCAGGCCGAACAGCAGCTCGATGAGCTTGCCTGCTCCCACCATCTGAGCGATCAGGTAGAGCGCGACCACCACCAGAGAGCCGCTGGCGGAGAGGGTGCGAACCTCGGTCTGCTTGAGACGGTAGGAGGCCACGTCGGCAAAGGTATATTTGCCGAGGTTGCGCAGCCGCTCCGCGATCAGGAACAGTATGATGGGCCAGCCCACCAGGAAGCCGATGGAGTAGATGAGGCCATCGTAGCCTGAGGTGTAGACCAGGGCCGAGATGCCGAGGAAGGAGGCGGCGGACATGTAGTCACCGGCGATGGCCAGCCCGTTCTGGAAGCCGGTGATGCGACCGCCGGCAGCATAGTAGTCGGAGGCCGAGCGGTTGCGCTTGGAGGCCCAGTAGGTGATGAACAGGGTGCCTGCCACGAAGATCACGAACATGACGATGGCCGAGATGTTGAGGGGCTGGCGATGGACTTCACCAGTCAGCGCGTCGGCCGCCAGCAGGGGGGAAGAGGCCAGCGAGGCCAGCAACAGCAGAGACTTGCCTTTCATGACTGTACTCCCTTGAGGATCTTCTGGTTCAGCTCGTCAAACTCGCCGTTGGCCCGGAACACATAGATGCCGGTCAGCACGAATGAGGCAAGGATCAGCCCCACCCCGACCGGGATGCCACGGGTGATGGTGGAGCCTTCGCTCAAGGGGGTGCCGAGCCAGTCGGGGGCAAAGGCGATGAGCAGGATGAAGGCCAGATAGAGCCCCAGCATCAGGATGGAGAGGGTCCAGGCGAAGCGCTGACGTTTGGTGATCAGCTCCTGGAAGTTGGGATCTTGCTGGATCCGGAGATAAGTTTGCTGTTCCATTGCAGTGCTCCATGACATTGAGTGTCAGCGGTGGATGAAGGGAGGCCCCTACCGAGCAGCAGAACTGCTCATGTAACTGAAATGTGAATTAAATGTTTCTTGTGGGCAATTAGACTTTGGGATAAGTCAATGGGCCGCCTTGAGCCAGACGCAGGTAGATGAGGCCTGCCGTGATGGCGTCACTCAGGGCGTCGTGAACGGGCAGGGGGGGCAATGCCAGATGCTGGCAGATGGCGGCCAGATGCAGGTCGATGGCCGCGTCGGGATAGCGCCGATAGAGGCTGTCGTGATAGAGGCGGCTCACCTCTATGCCCCGCTGGGGCAGGGTTAGCCCCCACAGTTTCTGGCAGGCCAGGTTGAGAATGCGCAGGTCGTAGGCGATGTGATAACCCACCAGTTCGCGCGGGCCGATAAAGTCGAGCAGCAGGCGCAGCGCGGCTTCCAACGTTAATCCCTGTTGCAGATCCTGATGACGCAGGCCGTGGATCACCACAGACTGCGTGCTCAGACTGGCGGGCGCTTGCACCCGCAAGGAGAGGGCCTCTCCGGTGATCAGCCGGTTGCCCTGGATGCGCACTGCGCCGATGGAGACTATCTCCGCCCGCTCGGGATCCAGGCTGGTGGTCTCGAAATCGAGGGCAATCCGCTCATCGCCCGGCGGTAGGGTGAAGAGTGGAGCGAACTCCCCTTCACGGAAAGCGCGGCCAAGCCAACGGCGTCGCCAGTGGTTCCACATGCCTATTGTCTCAGACGAAAGTGCAAGGTGAGCCACTGCTGGAACTTCTTCACCTGATGCAGCGCCTGGCGCAGTAGATCCCGCTCGCCGTGACTGAGCTCACCTATCTGCACCCGGCTGTCGCCCCCCTTGAGCTGGCTGCGCAGCCTCAAGCGGATAAAGAGCCGGAACGCCTCCGCCAGATTGCTGCCATAGCTGGCACTGAGCCGATCGCACGCCACCAGCGCCTCGATACGCCCCAGGGTGGAGGTCTCCAGAATGGCCGCTTCCAGCGCCAGCATGCGGATGCCGTGCACCAGAGGGAAGAGGCCACCCCGCTTGAGATCCAGCCCATCCGGCGCCCGCTCCAGCCTGCCAAACAGGGTGAGCGGGGCATGAAAGGCTACCGCCGGCCGCACCATCTCCGCCAGCAGATCCCGCCGATCGGCCAGTTGCTCCCGCAGCTTGCGGGCGATGGGAGGCAGCAGGTTGCGATCCCCGGCGATAGGGTGGGCATCGGCCAGGGTGGCGAGCCAGAGCAAGTCGGCCTCGCCCGCGTTGACGCAGGCCCGCTCAATCTCCTGTTGCCACTCGTTGACCTCTTTCACCCAGTTCGGGTTGTTGACCATCACCCGGCCGGGGCAGGGCGGATAACCGAGCCGTTCCAGCAGGGCGCTGAAGGCGGCCAGATCCGCTTGCTGATCCGGCCAATGCAGGCCGGCGGGCAGGATCAGGGCATTGTCCTGATCGGTTTTCTGGATCTGCTCGCCGCGTCCCTCCGAGCCCAGCATCAGCAAACACACCTTGTCCTGTACCTCGGGGGGGATCAGCAGGGCAAAGGCCTTGGCGATCAGCTGCTCGTTGATGGTGGCGATGAGCCTCATCAGGAAGGCGGTGTGGATCCCCTGGGCAAACAGCGAGCGGGTCAGTTGCTGCTGCTCGCGGGCCACCGCCTCCAGCGCGGGCAGGGAGTCTGCCCGGGCGATGCGCAGGGTCAGCACGTGGGAGTGAGTCGAGAAGAGCCCCAGCACCTGAGTCAGTTGCAGGATCCCCGCGACCTCGTTGCCACGCCACACCACCAGTCGCTTGATGCGATGACGGGTCATCAGCAGCAGGGCATCAAACAGATAGCTCTCCAGCGGCAGACCAATCAGCTGTGTGGGGGTCAGCACCGAAAGGGGCGCGGTGAGCGGCAACCCCTTGAGGGTCAGGGCGTGGAGCAAGGTCTTGCGGGTTGCCAGGGTGAGCGAGCCGTCGTGGGCGGGGTAGAGCAGGCAATCGGTGCCCTGCGCCACCATGGCTTCGGTGGCCGCCAGCAGGCTGAGCCGGTTTTCGACGACGAGCGGCGCCTGCAGATGGTCGGGTTCTATTCTGGTCAGAATAAATTCCGCCAGATTTTTCTGGCCCAGCCGTTCCCTTTGTGCCTGCTGTTGTTGCCGCTCGGCCAGATTGGCGGTGAAGTAGTTGGCCAGTGCCGGCGTCTGTTCGCAGAGGGCCAGAAAGGTGTGGCGGGGGATCAGCTGGCAGAGTGTATCTTCCAGCGCCGTGAAGTTGTGGCGGCAGCGGCCGTCAAACTGGGCCCGCACGTCGAACAGATCATCGACCCCGTAGTCACCGAAGTGGTGATGAGGCGCGGACTCCTCTACCGTCCCCTTGATGATGAGATAGAGGCCTGGCGGGACATCGCCGGCATTGAGCACCACCTGGCCCGCGCGGAAATAGCAGATGGAAAGGCTCTGCGCGAGCCGCTGGTGCGCCTCGACGTTCAGGCAGTCAAACGGCGGGCGGGCAAAGTTGAACAGAGTGGTCATGGCAATCCTTGGCCGGTGGCGTCAGGTCAGTCTGACAAAGCGGTGGCGTGTGAGCTAGCCGACTTTAGTCGCACGCAGCATCTGCAACGGGAAACGGATGCCCTCACTGTACCTGGTGATCACACTCTGATAACGTTGTGGTATGACCAGTGAGTCAATGACAGGGATCAAGGAGAGGACAAGGGAGATGGAAAAACCAAGGGTCAAGTGCGAGATCCGGGACGGTATCGCCGAAGTGATGCTGGCGCGGGGGGACAAACTCAATGCGCTGGATAGAAGCATGTTCGGCGCCATCGACGAGACGCTGCGCCAGCTGCAGCAGCACAAAGGGTTGCGGGCCGTGATCCTGCACGGTGAGGGACGTGCCTTCTGCGCCGGACTGGATGTGAAGTCCATGCTCAAGCAGCCGGTGGCGGCGCTCGACATCCTCAAGCGTGAGGCCGATGAAGCGACCAACCTGGCCCAGCGGGTGGCCTACGGTTGGCACCAGTTACCGGTGCCGGTGATTGCGGTGACCCAGGGGGTTTGTTTCGGTGGCGGCCTGCAAATTGCGCTGGGGGCTGATTTTCGGTTCAGCACCCCGGATTGCCGTTTCTCGGTGATGGAGATCAAGTGGGGCATTATTCCCGACATGAGCGGCAGCGTCACCCTGCGCAACCTGATGGGGGTGGACACGGCCATGGAGTTGGCAATGAGTGGGCGCGAGCTGGATGCCGTTGAGGCCAAAACCTTCGGGCTGGTGAGCCGGGTCTGCGAGGACCCGCTGGCAGAGGCGCGCGAGTTCGCCAGGACGCTCATCACCAAGTCGCCAGACGCATTGGCGGGGATCAAGCAGCTCTACCATCAGGCTTGGGCGCGCAGCGATGAGGTGATGCTCAAGGAAGAGACCCGTTTGCAGAGACAGATCCTGGGGCGGCCCAATCAGTGGCGCGCCACGTTCAACAGCCTGTTTCGCTGGCGCTTGCCATTCGGGCCGAGGCGCAATCCGCTCTGACCGCGAGCAGATAAAGTGCAAAAGAAATGGCAGCCGAGGCTGCCATTTTTATCGATGTCTTATGTCATTACGGTTCAGGAGATCTTGCGATCCGGCTCGAACGGGTGGCCGGCCTTCTCCTGTTCCAGGTTGTCTTCGGAGCGGTGACCCATCCAGTAGTCGGCGTTTTTGATGCCGAGTTTTTCCGGGTGGAACACGGGGTCCTGCCCCTTGGCCTGCTGGGCTTCATAATCCCGCAGGCAGGCGAAGGCGGTCTTTTGCAGCAAGAGGATAGCGATGATGTTGAGCCAGGCCATCAGGCCGACCCCGATATCACCCAGCCCCCAGGCCAGATCGGCGGTCTTGACGGTGCCATAGACGGTGGAGGCCATCAGCGTCAGCTTGAGCACGAAGGTCAGCCAGGGACGGTTCACCTTACGGTTGATGTAGGCGATGTTGGTCTCGGCGATATAGTAGTAAGCGACTATGGTGGTGAACGCGAAGAAGAAGAGCGCGATGGCCACGAACATGCTGCCAAAGCCGGGCATCATGCTCTCCATGGCGGTCTGCACATAACCCGGGCCCGCTGCGATGCCGGCAATACCGGTATAGAGGGCGACGCCATCCGGTCCCTGTACGTTATAAAGGCCTGTGATGAGCAGCATGAAGCCGGTGGCAGAGCAGACGAACAGGGTATCGATATAGACGGAGAACGCCTGAACCAGACCCTGTTTGGCCGGGTGGCTCACCGCTGCTGCGGAGGAGGCGTGTGGCCCTGTACCCTGGCCCGCTTCGTTGGAGTAAACCCCGCGCTTGACCCCCCACATGATGGCCAGACCCAACACGGCGCCAAAGCCGGCATCAAAGCCGAAGGCACTCTTCCAGATCAGCAGGATCACGCCCGGCAGGGCCGTGATATTGAGGGCGATGATGACGCAGGCCACTATGATGTAGCCCAGCGCCATAAAGGGCACCACTGTACTGGCGAAGCTGGCGATCCGCTTCACACCACCGAAGATGATAAAGCCGAGCAGCAACGCCAGAGCGGCGGCGGTGACGTTCGGATCGATATCAAAGGCAGTTTGCAGGCTGGAGCCGATGGAGTTGGCCTGCACCCCCGGCAGCAGCACGCCGCAGGCGAAGATGGTGGCGATGGCGAAGGTCCAGGCATACCACTTCATGCCGAGCCCTTTCTCGATGTAGAAGGCCGGTCCCCCGCGGTATTCGCCGTTGATCTTCTCCTTGTAGACCTGACCCAGGGTGGACTCCACGAAGGCGGAGCTGGCGCCGAAGAAGGCGACCATCCACATCCAGAACAGGGCGCCCGGGCCACCGAAGGTGATGGCCGTGGCGACACCGGCGATGTTACCGGTACCGACCCGGCCAGCCAGGGTCATGGCCAGCGCCTGGAAGGAGGAGACACCGGCATCAGTGCTCTTGCCGTCAAACATCAGCCGGATCATCTCCTTGATGTGACGCAGTTGCAGGAAGCGGCTGCGCAGGGAGAAGTAGAGGCCTACCCCCAGACACAGAAAGATGAGCGCTGGGCTCCAAATTACCCCATTGATGGCATTGACGATCTCATTCATGTACAACAACTCCTTTGTCGTGCTGTCTTGGCGGGGTCTGCGCCCCGCTCCCTTAAAATAGTGGGTGACCAAGAGGGTCATTTCATCGTGTGCGGGACTTTCAACTGCCAAGTCCGCGGGTTTTAACATATCCATTTGTTCGTGGGCTTCCCAGCGAAATATGTTGTTAACTTGTTAATTTGTGAATTGACATTAACAAATGGCCAATTTGACTGGACACAATACGGCATAAGCCCCTTATCATCGTCGTTTGCGCCTCGATGTATGGAGGGGGCTGAGACAGAGCAAAATGGAGGCCAACGATGAAGATGGACAGTGAAGAGTGGCAGATCCGGCCCGCCGCGCAGGCGGATGCCGATGCCATGGCGCAGCTGTTCGGGCAGCTCGGCTATCCGGCCAGCACGGCCGAGGTGGGCGAGCGCGGGGGTAGGCTGGATCCGGCTACCGAGGTGCTGCTTGCGTGTCATGGGACTGACGTGGCGGGTGTGCTGGTGTGGCACCGCCTGCGGCCATTGCATGTTGCACCAGACTGGGGCCTGATCTCGGCGCTGGTCGTCGATGAAGGTGCAAGGGGGGTGGGTGTGGGGGCTGCCTTGCTGGCGGCGGCAGAAGCCAGCGCCCTGGCGCAGGGTTGCAGCCAACTGGAGTTATCCAGCAGTCTCAAGCGTGAAGAGGCTCATCGCTTCTATCTGGCGCAGGGCTACCTTGAACGCCCGAAACGGTTCGTGAAATTATTCTGATCAGCAAGAGGAGTCTGCGTGTTCTGGTCCAGGTTATGGAGTCTGTTTGGTGGCGCATCCCGGCAGGAAGAAAATGCCCCGGGAGCGTTGGAGTGGCAGCAAGCACTGGCGGCCGTGCCCATTTTGCAAGGATTTACCCGCAGTGATCAGCTGAGGCTGGTTGCGCTGGCGCAGCAGTTTCTGGCTCGCAAGACACTCACCCAGATTGGCGTCGAGCTCACTCCTCGCCAGCAGGCGGTGCTGGCCCTGCAGGCCGTGCTGCCCATTTTGCATCTGGGGCTCGACTGGTATTGCGGTTTTCACGAAATCATCCTGATCCCCGAGCCGGTAACTCGCCGTCAGGAAGTGCAGGATGAGTTCGGTCTGGTAAGCGAGTGGGAAGAGGAGAACGCCGGTGAGTCCTGGCCGCAGGGGCCGCTGGTGCTGGCCTGGAGCGAGTTGCAGCAGGATGGGGATTGGGATGGGTTCAACCTGGTGATCCACGAACTGGCCCACAAGCTCGACATGCTGGGGGGGGAGGCTGATGGTGCGCCACCACTGCCGGCAGGCATGGATGCGCGCCAGTGGACCCAGGCGTTGCAGGGGGCATTCGATGCCATGAACGCCCAGCTGGCCCGCGACGAGGTGACCGCCATCGATCCCTATGCCGCCGAGCATCCGGCCGAGTTTTTTGCCGTGTGCTGCGAGAGCTTTTTTACCGATCCGCTGCGCCTGCAGCAGGTCTATCCCGCGGTATACCGGCAACTAAGCCAGTTCTTTAGCCAGGATCCCGCCCTGCGTTTTCCGGCGACCCGCTTGTTGGCGGGAGAGGCGCAAACGGGGTCACTTGTCTGATAACCGATCCGCAGATGATGTAATCTGAATAGCAAAAAGGCACCCGAAGGTGCGTTTAAAAAATGATATAAGCACATGAAATAAAAGGATTTATTTCGCTCGATGTCCACACGTCGACCACATTGAGAAAAAATCAAAGCCCCGCATGTCGGGGTTTTGTTATCTGTGGCTATCAACTGCCGCGCTTCGCTTGCCACCCTGCACGAAGAGTAAAACGCAACAAACTGTCTTACTCTTCGTGCAGGGCATATTCATAAAAACGGCATGTTATAGCTTCAATTTATTCTTTTTTCGTTTGTAAACATAAGACACGAGCAATAGAGATAAAACAAAACACAAGGGGGTGATCAGATAAAGTATGAAATCAAAATAGTATGCAGCATATGTTTCACCAACATAGTGTCCCTTTAATATATATTCTTCATATAGACTAAAAATTGGTTTGGTGATTGTTAGTATCGATAGAAAAAATAAAGCTAAAAAAGTGAGAGTAACTACGACAATACGCATCATTCTGACATATCCCAAAAAAGAACTTTTGATGCACGTTTCAGATTAGACATTGATAAATATTGCTCTGAAACATCAGGAAACGTTAGTCTCATTCGTGAAGCGAAAAAACCTAAGCTTGCCAGTCTGTTATTTTTCCAAAGGTCAATATGGTCTCCTGTTCGACCACTTTCCCCGGGACGTTGCCAATAATTTTGAAAGAAAACGATACCTTGCTTTCCTGATATTTTCTCTTCAAAATCAGCTCCAGTCATTACAGTCGCAACTGGGCAGCTTGCAAAGGGCCTTTTTGCAAGATAATCAGCAAGCTCTTGAGCCCTAATGGCATGAATTCCTTTACCTTCGGGGCTGGGTGTTGGGCAACGCCAACAACGAGTTCCCCTGAATGACTTCATTAATACGCCATTATCGTATAATGCTTGGCTAACATTGATGGCACAATAATCGCTGAATATATCATTACCTGTACTAGGGTCTTTATGCGTTATGCTACCTGTTGGATAAGCACCCCATAACTTGTCAAAGCTTATTACATTATGCTCAATTGTTTTTATTGAGCCTGTTTTATCATTGGTTCTTATTTTAAATGCAGTGTTAGGCACTTATCATTCCCTCCATTAAGGCCAATGCCTCATCTCCCCAATAGATAGCAAACTCGCCTTCTTTTTGTGTCTTAATTCTTTTCGTTAGTCCCGCACTATCTGTTCGGCCAGAGATAACCTCACCAGCATCATTTATCGCATAATATGGATAATCTGATACTGGTTTATCGGCTGCCATTAGTTGAATTTGTTCATCAAATGACAATGGGGGGATAAATCCAACGGAGCTTTGACTGTTTGCTGAAACTGACATGTTCCCAACAATAACGGAGCTATCGCCAATGATAACACCACCGCAGTCAATAGCTGCTCCGGTCATGGCGATGGGCTTACCATTAATCAGTATGTTAGATATCCCTGAATCAATCGCGCGTGGATGAGGCGGATTGTTTGGCTTGTCATGTGGTTCTAAAGGGTCGCCAACACGCGCAACGGGCATACCATCTATCATTACATCTGGTGAACCAGCAGTGATCTTTGTCGGCTTAAAGCCATCATGGTCAGTACCGATGTTTCCTACTATCGCTGCCTTCATGAAAAGCTCCATTTGAGGTTTAATTCGTGATGGTATCTCCATCTTGCAATGCATTCAAATTTTCGTTATTTCAGTTTTTCGCCATGTGAAATGCAGCGTAACTAGCTGAATTTAATAGGTTTTACTGCGATTCTTTCGATGCATCGACCAATGCCACGATAGCATAAATGTTCACGGAAAATTGATTTTTCCCTTTTATAACAGATGGTTATATTTTCTCTCACTCATAGAGAAACGTTTCAAAAATGCGATTTGCTGCAAAAAACTTCACTCCATTCAGTTTACCTTGGACAAGAAAATCCTAGATATCACGCGCCCTGAGAGGGGGTTATTGCAGGAATCTGTTTTTGCAAAAATTTTATCTCATGGAGCGCGCAGGCGGGAGCGGATGAGCGCGGATTCCGTGACGTAGCTCTGTCAGTGTCTTCTTTTGAGGGGCTAAAGACTCCGCTGATATGGGAATGCTCTGTGCCAGGCTCTGGAGGCTGCTAATAGCCCGTAGGTTTTTTTTGATGGTCGAGATCCCTCTATCTGGCATGATCAAACAACCTTGGTTTTCAGTATCTGGTTTTGAAAAATGGGTAGTTCATGAAACATATAGGAAGGGAGGCCGAATAGTAATGACTATTCTTTTTAAGAAAAAGGTTATGTTGCCCTATTTAATTTAAATAGGGCAACGTCATGTCATTGTTTTGTCAGATATAGATACTCGGATTCGATCTTTTTAAAATCTACTGGAGATAATAAACGACCTTTATTTAGAGTAATCACATGTGCATTTTTTTCAAAAGAATCCAGGGATGAATTATGCATTCCACATAGGAATATTTGTAATCCATCAGGAAGATCAGTGTTTATTACGGTTACGATTCTATCGTAATTCTTTAATGCCTGCTCCTGCTGATTAGGTGTGTCGATTACAAATGGAGATATAACTTCATTATTCGCTTTGTTAATTTGATTTATAATTGCAACGTGATAAGCAAGGGCGGCTCTAGTGCTCTCTGCTGCTCCACCGCTTTGAAATATTTTCTTATGGTCTGTAGGGGACTTTATTTTATTCAAATTAACAGCTGAAGCGTCCAAATCTCTTATTGACTTTGACAATGAACCGCAAAAGAAAGCATCTAATTCAGCTTTGTATTCTTTAGTCGTTAGTTTGTTTTTCTCTTTGTTTATACTTTTTTGGAGTGCACTATTTTTATCATGCTCTGCCTGTTTAGCTGTTTTTGTAGCTTTGACATTAATTTTCACAATGCTACTTGATATAATATCAAGAAGTCCTTTTTTGAAACCTTCAGTGGTTTCCGTATCTGAGTTTAAATATAGCTCTACTTCGCTGGTGGTTAACTCAATCTCTTTAGAGATGCGAGCTATATCTGCATCAACATACTTGATGTCATTAATGATTTCAGTTGCTTGGTCATGTATCTCTTGAACATCATGTAATATAGATGCTCGGCTTACAAGAGTATTATCATGCTGCACACCACAGAGCGGACATTCTAGTACGTCACCATGAATATTCTCGACGGTAAATGTATAGTCCTTATCAAGCTCTACAGCAACGGATTGTGCAAAATTTAATTGATTCTCCAAATCAAACTTTCTAGTTTTCAGATGGGCAAGTGCTTCCAAGGATTCTTTCTGATTAGTTAAGAGGGGGATTAAAACTGTTTCTGCTTTATCTATTTCTAATTTTAGATCCTCCTCTGTTATTGGAATGCCAACGCCTTTTGAGTATTGGTCAACCACATCAATCGCAGTATCAATTCGTTGAATATCATCACTTATCTTCTTATTCTTTTTTTCTATCTCAAAAGCATCTTCTTCAAGGTTGAAGTAATCAGGAGAAAGATACCCTGTATGATATTTAATTATTTTTTGTTGCCATCTTGCATATTGTGATAAATTATTGAATGAATCCCATGCAGCTGACCAGCTTTTCTTTTGGTCTATATAAAATGGTAAAAAATAATATGCGGGCGGTGGTGTTTCTAAATCAGGGTTATCGTCACTACGATTTATCAGCTTTACTTTAAAACCAAGTAAATCAGCAAGCGTCTGAGAGTACTCACCCGAAATTTTTGTGTATTTTTTTAACTTCTCGTGTTTCTTTCCAAAAAAGATGATGTTGCCTTCTCTAGCGACGGTATAGTCATCATTCTCGATGGAGAAATCAAGAAGAACCTTGCAACCTAACGATATCCAGTTGTCATCAAGCACGGGCTCACAACCTAACCCCCAAAAAATATTTTTAACTAGGGTAGACTTACCAATACTATTGTCGTCTCCCGTTATCAATATATGTTTCTTCGGGAACTCGAACTGATTCGCGCATTTTGTAAAACTTGACACTAGAAGCATTCGTTTGAATTTCAAGGTTTTCATTTTTCTTATTCCTTAAGTTTCTCACTAACATTCTGTAATTGTTTTTTTGCTTCAAAATTTCTCCTTACAGCGTAGCTAGTTCATAAATTATATAAGCTGATATCTCATCTTCATTTTTAAATAGAGCACTATCACTCCCCATTTCCATGAGACCCTTGATTGCGTTAAAAAAATCAATGGTCGGGGAGTTAATATATTTATTTTTTTCATTTTCAATGGCAAGATTTATTATTTTGCTCTTTTCTATATCTAATCTATCACTTGCACTTACTTTTGTCATTGCAATTGTCCTAACTATGCTGGATATGGCATTTTTCTTTAAAGTAAAAAATCCCATTTCAGCCAAAATATCTTTCCCGATTAAAACTATCTCATCAATTGATGCATCCTTGGTGTAAACGGAGATAGTATCCATTAATTTTTTTGAAGTGATGCCTTTTTTCTCAATAAGCATGTCCCAGTCACTATAATCCTCAGTAATGGAACCTTTGATGTGAAGTTCATCAATCAAACTTCTGTATATACTCACCGAATTACACATGCTGCTTGGATAAATAGAATTAACAAGCTCAGCTATTTTTGAAATACCGTACTCTCTATGATTATCTATCTTCATTTTTGGAACAATGAACCCAAGATTGCTTGGGATTTCATTGATTTTAATTTCGTCAGAAAGAGATTGTTTGAGAGTTGCCAAACAACTATCACTCAGATCCCCAGTAGATATAATCTCAAGCTGCAAATCTTTTTTCATTGGCAGGGAGAAGCCTCCTGACGAGACTAAATTGACGGCGATAACTTGCTTAGAGTACATCTTGTCTTTGACTGATAGTAACAATTTTCCTAATACAGAGTTATTACTATCCTTGTCAATTTTTACTAGATTCTCTGGCGTGTATTTTTTCTGTACGTTTTTAATTTGATTAAACTCAAATGTAGCATCACTTACATCTAGCCCATTCGAAACCAAGACATCCTCATGAAACTCTATGAATATTGCAAATTCTTTTTTTTCCATCTGCTTATCAATAAGCTTGCATAAGGCCCAATGATATTGGTAGTCATATTTTGCGAATGTGGTCGCCCCAGATTTTTCCCTTTGCTGTTCTGCTAATATATTTGTTCCCATAAATAGCCTGTCGTCGAATGGGTAAAGTTTGACTTCATATGCTAAGGCTCCCTTTGAGTAACGGCAAGCTAGGAGATACAAAAACTGCGGGATTGTTCACAACTAGTGTTCCCCCTTCCTCAGAAGTGGATTACTTGAAGATGAGAATAAGCCCTCATTGATGGACGTTTTTCTAATAGTACAGTTATTGCCAGAGCTCCAAGGAGCGCAGCTGGCGCCGCTTGAGGGCACCTCGCTACGCTCGCCAAACCCTGCTTCGCTTCGCTCGCTCAACACCTCCTCGGCGCTCTCTGCGGGCTTGTCGCTCGCTTTGCGGCGTAGCACCCAGCCATCAAGGCGGGTGGCCTTAACGGCGCTGCCAGCAGCCACACCCACAAGCCGGATCACGTCTTCCCCGTACTTGTTCTTGGCGAGGTCTATCAGGTGATGCAGCCGCACGGGCCGAGCATCCCGTGGGCACACGGGGCCGCCCATCGAATAGGTAAACTCCTTCCAGTTCGCCGCGTCCGCATAGCGGCGGCACTCCTCCATGATTTCGCTTTCAAGCGGGGCCACCGTGCGCCCTTCCTTCTCTTGCACTCGCCCAGGTAGTCGCCGCAGCTCCCGCCACACGCTCACAGATGGCCCGCCCAGCTGCTGAAACTGGCGCAGGCCCCAGAGGGACGCCCACGCCCTGACCCGTCTTGCCCCTTCACTGGCGGCGGTTTCGGCCTCAAGGTCGCCTTCATCCCCTATCTGGTGGCCATCTATGTTCTTGGCGATGTATTTGACGATGTAGCCCACGGCCCCGCCTTTGGCCGGATCCATGACCTTCCAGTCAAAGCGCGGGGTGATGTCGCTATAGGGTCGCTTGCTCACCGGATGGCGCTTGCGCTCAAGGTCGCCCTGGTCATGGCTCAGGGCATAGCGTTGCATCGTGCTTATCAGTTCATGCTGCTGTGCCGGATTGACGAACAGCAGCAAGTGCCAATGGGGTGTGCCATCGTGGTGGGGCTCGACTACCCGAAAGCCGAAATACTCGATACCACGGCGGGCAAGTGCGGCGCGGCAGCGCTTCCAGAGGGTGCCTAGATAGGTGTTGGTGTCGCGGGGAGTGTGGCCCTGATACTTGGGGTTTTCCGTGGTGCGGGCGGGTTGTCCATGTCCCTGGGGGGTTGTCTTCCACGGGTGATATTGGCTCGGGGCTGTCCAGGTGAAGAACAGGCCCACATAACCCATTTCGTCCGCTGCATCGGAGAAGCCCCGCGCCCTCACTACCAGTTCATCACGGCGGTTTGACGGGTTGGCCATTGAGCTGGCCACGGCATCGGCCAGAGAGATAGTAATGTCGTGTTCTTCGTTGTGCGCCTCCATGCTCTTTAGCCACTGCTCGGCGGCCAGCTGGCGCTCATTGAAGGCCCGCAGGGCGTAGCTGGATACATAGGGCGACACACCGCGCCGCACCTTGCCAAGCAGGATGGCGCAGTGCTCCCGATATTGTTCCCAGAGCTTGCGAAATTTGCGCGCCCACCATTGCGGGTCAAGCCAGCGGATAAGGTGGGCCGCAATGAAGGTATCGCGGGCCTCGGTGCTCTTGAAGCGCGGCAGAGTGGGCAGGAAGCCCCAAGGTTTGAGCGGCTGGCCACAGACCCGCCAGAGGTAGGTGGCGGGCATGGTGTCGGCTTGGCCATTGGTGGCCGCATCCAGCAGGCGCTGGACCCGCTCCACGTAGTTCATGGCCAACCGTTCGCGGTGCTCTTTGCGTTGCAAGAGCTCCAACGGTTCGGGGAAGTCGGCTTGCACCTGCCGGAACACTTTCACTCGGTCGGACAACCAGATATTGGCGTCCTTGCAAGCGCTCCCTTTTAGGATGGCTGGCACTCGACGCACACAGTAGCCAGCGAACAGCTCGCCGATAAGCTCGTCGGGTAGTTGTACTGACCCACCTTTGCCGCGTTTGATGGAGAACATCAGCAGGTCGAGCGCCCAATCTAGGTCATAGGCACCTGGAATACCGATGAAGTAGGAGCGGATCACCTCCTCACTGGCGGGGGTGTTGTGGTTACGCTGGCGAAGGGGCTTATTGGCCTCGTCGAGCGGGTAAAACGGCAGGCGGTGTAAGCGCAAGATGTGGGTCATCTTGGTCACCCGCGCTCGCAAGACGGCGGCGGACTGGTTGCGGCGGGGGCGGCCTTTGTCGGTGAAGGTGCTCAGGGGGTTATTCATACCAGCCCCTCTACGCTTGCCCGCAGCGCCCTGGCGTGGGCGGTGGCCTTGGTGTGGGCTTGGCGCAAGGTGGCGCGGGTTAATCGGCACATCTGCAACAGCACCCGCGTTTGGGCCCTGTCACGTATCCCCCTGACCCGTCGCCGGATACGCAACACGGCAAGGCGTGATTGCAGGGTATAAAGGCGGTGATGGTCTTGGCGCAGGGACTCCCCCCAGAATGCGGACAAAACGAGTCCCTCCGCTTGCTGGGCGGCATTGAATTTGATAATGTTCATTGGCTATCTCTTGTCGTGCTTGATATGGGTTAGCTAAAGGGGAGCCACGCAACGGCTCCCTTTGTCTTTTCTGGCGTTCTGCCTCGCTTGCTCTCCTCTTCCTTGTTTGCCTCTCCCGTCCGGCCATTTGTCCGGCGCGGTCGGCTTTTAATCCGCGCCCGCTCGCTCTGTTGTGATAAGCGTGTGAGCACTGGGGGGAGCCGTTATCGGCTCCCCCCTTCACATGGTCGGCTTATTCTTCCAGCTCCCGCTGCAAGCACTGGCGTTTGCCTGGGCTATTGCACAGCGCCAACAGGTCAGCCGCTTGCGGGCGGGTCGAGGTGGCCAGCACTTCACGGGCGGCGGGCTTGTCCCCATCCAGTGCCACCTGCTCGCCACTCATTGCCTCTTTGAGGGCATGGGCCAGCTCGTTCTGTGCCCACTTGCGCGCCCCTTCCTGCCCCATGATGGTGGCCTTGGCGTGGGTCAGGGCGGCCAGTTCGGCCAGTCGCCCCTTGAGCCCGTTGAGGATGGACGGCATCACCTTGTGGTCGAGGTAGCTTTCATAGCCTCCAGCCACCATGCTCTGGGCGCTGTTGACCGCCAGCTGGGTCTGATAGAGCGGCATGGCCAAGCGCTTTTCCTGACACTCCGACAAAGTGGTCGCCGCCTTGGCATCTTCCAGCAGTTCCCCCAGCTCGCGGTATTCCCGCGCCGCTTCCAGTGACACAACCCCGCCCATCAACTGATTAATGCGCCCCTGGCGCAGCTCTTCGCGGCGCTCCTTGGCGGGCGGGATTTGGGCCAGTAAGGCTTTGCGTTGTTCACGCAGTACCTGAATTTCGCTGTCCAGCTCCATCAGCTTTTGATACTCGCTTTGGAAGAGGGCCACGTGCTCATCCAGTCGGCTGGCACGGGTGGCAGTGGGAGCGTTGGGCAGTCGGGTCATGGGGACAGCTTGCAAGGTCTGTTGTTGCATGGGGTTACTCCTCGGTGGCAAGGGTGATGGCATCAAAGGCGGCGTAAGCGGTGGGCTCGCCCAGGGCGTAGGACTGGGCGCGGTTGTAGCGAATGCCCCAGCTGGCGAGGTCGTCAATGTCCCCCGCGTTGAGGCGGTGGGTATGGTTGACGGTGAGCACTTGCAGGTTCTCGACCAGGGTGATGGCCAGATAGGTGCTCGGCATGTGCTGGTGCGAGACAAAGCCCAAGTCGGCAATCTTCATGCGCTGGGTTTTGTCCCGTACCTGTCCGGCCTTGAGGTAGGCTTTCTGGTGGGCGCGTAGCAGGTCGCCGCCGACCATCACCACCAAGCGCGAGTCTTGGCGGTAGGCTGGCGGCAGCTTCTCAATCAGGGCATAGACCATCGCGTCCAGGTCGGTGAAATCGCCCTTGCCGCTGGGGTCGAACGTCACGGCATTGCGCAGCACTCGCAATCCTTCGGGGTCGGCGGCCTTGGCCAGCGCAGGCCAGCCCATCATGACGTCTTCCCCGTTCGGGTTGGCCTCGGGGTCGGTGTTGACGGCGGCGGTCTGGCCATGAAAGCCGACCCGAATCAGGTCATCCGCAAAGGCAACCAGCGCCAGCTCTTCGAGCAGGTTGTTGGCTTGGCGCTGGTCGAGCCCTGCCAGCATCTGGGCCAGCTGTTGCCACGTCCAGATGGCGCTGCTGTCCAGCTCTTCGTATTCGTGTTCACGCTTGCTTGGCTCGGCCCGCACCAGAAAGCGCCCTTGTGCCTTGCGGCCACTGCGCAGGGCTGGCTTGAGCGGGTCAAAGCGCTGTGCGTGGGGGTCATCCACGCCCTGGATAGAGACCATCCACAGAAACGGGGCAGCCTGTAGCATGGCCGCTGTCAGGGCCATACTGGCGGCGTTGTCAAGGTTGCCAAAGCTGGGTTGAGGCGCAGGGATAAAGCTCAGGCGCACATCGCGCAGCAGGTCAGATAAGCTCATCGGGTGGGGCTCCTTAGTAAATGCGGTAATGGTTGGCGTGGGTGGGGTCGTCACTGCGGTCAGCAGCGGGGGCGCTCGGCTGGTTGGGTCGATACGGGGTGAGGCTGTCGAGCTTGCTGCAAAGGGCCGTCACCTCCGCTGACAGGGCCTCTATCTGGCTAAACATCTGCTCGGGTTTTGATGTCCGGAAAGTGGGTTTTGCAGGCACAACGGGCGCAGAGACAGGCACCAGCAGGGGACGCCTGCTGGGCGGCTTGGCGCTAAATTGCAACTGGGTGAGCCCCGTCAGGGTCGGCTGGTCAGTGACGGTCACGCCGGACAGATACCACTTGCCAGTGCCCGCGAAATTCTCACTGGCCTCAATGGCGCAAAAGGCATGGGTGCCGCTGGTGTTGAGCTCTATCAGTTCCAGAGTGGGGCACAGCTCGGCCAGCAGCTTGAGCTGGTCGCCTTGCTCTTGCAGTTTCAGGGCGTGGACGTGCCCCAACGGGCGACCCCGTACCCCATCTGGCCAGAGGTTGGCCACGTAAAAGTTCGGGTCGTACGTCTCGGCCAACTGGCGCAGACACTCGGGCGTGATGGTGCGGCCATCCAGTGTTCGCCCCGTGCTGGCGATACAAATCCAGCCTGTTTTTACCTGACTGCTCATCCTGCCCTCCGCAGTGTTACCGTGGGTTTCTCGCGCTCTTGCGCGGCTTGTATATCCAGCTGCTGCTGGTGTTCGTTCACGCTTTGACACAAGGTGGCGTGGGCCTCGGGTGACATGGCCCGCACCAGTGCCAGGGTTAGCTCATTGGCCCGCTTGGCGGACGGGCTCAGGGTGTGGCTGTAGGACACGGTGGACACCCAGGAGTGACGGCACGCAATATCCGAACAGCGGCAATAGAGGTTGGCGACCCCCGCTGTCATGCGGTTGGTCTTGGTAATGCGGCCTGGCTTGCCGCACTCGGTGCAAAGCACACGCATAGTTTCCCTCCGGCACAAATGGCGTGAGGCATCATCGGGTTACGGCTTGGTAACGGGTGACGTCTCGGGAATTTTCCTGGCTGACGGGTGCAGGGTGTGGCTGTATGACAGGGACGACACCCACGAATGACCGCACTCGGGGTCAATGCATTGGCAATAGAGCGTGGCCACGCCTCGGGTGTGTCGATAGGTCTTGGTAATGCGGCCCAGTTCGCCGCACTCGGTGCACATCACGCGCATAGGTTCCCCCGCAGTGGGTTGACGGGTTGGGGCAGGCGCTGCCACAAGGCCGCCCACGCCAAGGCGTCAGGTTGCTCAATGGCTACGCGGTAGTCAGGCAGGTGTATGAAGCGCTGGCAGGCAGACCCCGCCAGCTTGCGGCGTTGCAGCCGCAGGTTGCGCAAGGCGCAGGGGATAGATAAGATGCTCATCAAATCAAGCCCTCGAAAGCTGATTTGGAAACCCCGTTTGGTGTTAGCGCACCGTTAAACGGGGTTTTTCTTTGCCCGTTGCCAAGGGTTTGCAAGAGGGCGAGCCTGCGTGACAGGCGTTGCGCCCGCAGGTCATGGCTGGCCTGTTGTTGGCGGCTGTTGACCTGCTCGACGGTTTCGCGCAGCAACTGCGCCCCCGCCATGTTCAGGGCCGTTTGTTCATCCCATGTCTGGCTCATACCGGACACCCCAGCCCCAGCCAGGACAGCCAGCCGTCACGGATTTCACGGGGGCGGCTCTCGAAAGCCAGTTTCATTCCCTCGTTCCACGCCGGAAGGTAAATCCAGTATTCGGCGGGGGCGCTCGGGTTAAGCGGGTTGCGCATCGGCACCACGGGCACCTTGCCCTTTTCAATCATTCCCCGCACCGCGCCCTTGGTCTTGCCTATCATCTTGGCGAACACCTCAACGGGAACGGCATCGGAGGCATTTATCATGGGTTCGAGCACCAGCGACACGCGCGGGTCTGTCTCGGTCGGCGGTTGGGTTTGGCTTGCTGCTGTCATCTGATATTCTCCCTAGTTGACACACCAATGGGTCATAGTGGGCCATAATGGCTCAGTGTTAATATCATCTACGATGTAGAGTATGTTCTATAAAATAGAGGAGTTATCTTTTATGTCAACCCCCATCAGCGAGAAACTGGCTTTAGTCAGGGAGTCCGAGCGGATGACAAAGAAGGAATTTGCCGAGCTTGTATGCGTCCCATATGGAACTTACGTGTACTACGAAAGCGGAAGAAATGTCCCTTCAACTGAGATAGTCATGAAGATTTTCAAACAACCAAAATTGGAGAAATACGCGCTCTGGTTTTTCACCGATAAGATCGCACCAGAAGCCGGTCAGATTGCACCGGTTCTCGCACACTTTGGGCAGGAAAGCGGGGATTCATCCCGTTCCGACCAGAAAATTGGCTAACCCTGCATGAGGCATTTCTCAGCGAAATAGAAACATCATGTTTGGGTTACATCGGAGGGCTTCACTATGTCGATTAAGAAGCTCGATGATGGTCGTTATGAAGTGGACATGAGGCCGCAGGGGCGCAACGGAAAGCGCATCCGGCGGAAGTTTGACAAGAAGCATGAAGCAACAGCATTCGAACGCTATGTGCAGGCCAATCAACATGATAAGGCTTGGCTGAAAAAGCCAAAGGATGTGAGACGGATTTCAGAGCTGATCCAGTTGTGGTGGGCCTACCATGGACAGCATGAGAAATGGGGTGCGGAAGAGAGGGCGAAAATGGAACGGGTGAGCGATGGTTTGGGCGATGTTTGCGCCTTTCAACTTGAACCGGCTCGCATTGCTGCATATCGCTCACAGCGGCTCATGAAAGGTAACAAGGCCAGCACGATCAATCGTGAGTTAGCCTGTCTAAGCGGCATGTTTTCCGCATTGATAGACTCGGGGCTCTTTTTTGGCGACAACCCTCTAGGGACGTTGCGAAAGCTGAAAGTTTCCGTGACGGCCATGAGTTATTTGACCGCTTCCGAAATCAGGGGGCTGTTAGAGAGGCTGGAAGGGGATAGCCATAAAATCGTGCTGTTCTGTTTGAGTACAGGGGCAAGGTGGAGTGAAGCGGCCCAGTTGCGTGCGGAACATGTGGTTAATCAACGAGCGATATTCGTTGAGACCAAAAATGGTCGCCAGAGGGTGGTGCCGATCTCAATTGAGCTAGAGCAGTTGATTACCAGCTCAGGCAAAGGGCTGGTTTTTCCAAGGGCGGACTATATGGAAATCAGAGCGGCGCTCAAGGAGGCTAAGCCGTTGCTACCAAAGGGGCAGGCTCTGCACATATTGCGGCACACCTACGCCACGCACTTCATGATAAATGGTGGGAACATCATTACGCTCCAGCGTATTCTGGGGCACGCCAATATTCAGCAGACAATGGTCTATGCCCATTTTGCGCCAGACTACCTACAAGATGCGGTGATGCTCAATCCGCTAAGGGGAAAGCTTGAAATGGCGTGACCACATAGCGTCCACACTTTGGCCCATTTGGAGGGGTATTAAGGGGTGGTAGTGCTGTAATTGACTGAGAAATAGAAGGTAATTCAGACTGTATCAATAGCAAAAAGGCACCCGAAGGTGCCTTTTTCACAATCTGAATCGCTTGCCTATCAGGCAGCGGCTTTCAGCTGTACGGCTGCGGCTTTCTTGTGATCGCCAATCGGCAGCACTGTGCGGCCAAATTGCTCGTTGATCACGGTGGCCATGGCCAGGTAGATGGCGCTGGCGCCGCAGATGATGCCTTCGAAACCGGCGATGGTGCCGATCAGGGTGCTGCCGGTGAAGTCACGGGCGGCCAGCAGGAAGAACAGCACTGTCAGGGAGGCAAACACGAACTGCTTCACGCGCGGGTAGTTGACGGTGCCAACCAGCATGAACAGGGTGAACATGCCCCACATCAGCAGATACCAGCCCATGTAGGCAGCGGGAGTGGCTTCGGCCAGACCCATGGTCGGCATCACCAGCAGGAACACCAGGCTCCACCAGAAGGTGCCGTAGGAGATGAAAGCGGTGACACCGAAGGTGTTGCCACGCTTGAACTCCATAATACCGGCAATGATCTGGGCCAGACCGCCATAGCACAGGCCCATGGCCAGGATCATGGCGCTGATGGGGAAGAAACCTGCGTTATGGATGTTCAGCAGAATGGTGGTCATACCGAAACCCATCAGACCCAGAGGGGCAGGGTTGGCCAATTTTTCGCTCACGTGGCGTTCTCCAAAAAAATAGAGGTGGGGGGTTGATAAAAGACGCGCGATTTTAGGCAGGCTCTTGGCCCCGAGCAAGAGGGGGAACCGCAGAAATGGTAAAAAACCACACGAAATTTTACCCCATGAACCATTCGTGCCATTCAGGTAGATAACAGGTGAATGAATAGCGCTGAAAAGGTTTGTTTTTTGTATGAAAAACGCCACTTCTGAAAGTAAGCAACATGGGGCGTGGGCATGTTTGACTGCCGCGCCTTGTCCCTCTTTTTTATTGCCCGAGTGGTATCCGGCTAAAAAACAGCCTCATATGCCATCAGACAAGAATGTGTCACTGCTATATCAAGTTGAGACAGACCTCAGCTTATGTTGGGGGTCTGCCGGTTGGGCAGGGGCTAAGCAGGGATAGCAGGGATAGCAGGGATAGCATGGCTGACAACGGGAGCATCAGGAAATGGGGGCACGGGTAGTCGCACCAGCGCCATCTGCCTGGCGCATAGCAGCGCAATAATAGCGCCGCAATATGGCGATGTGAAAAGACAACCGGCAGGGTGAGCAAAGGGGGGGGGCTTTTGGCCCCCCCTTGCTCAATCATCCAGGGTCAGGACGACCTTGGCTTCCTTGTCCGTTTCCCGCACCTGGCTGTCGAGCACAAACAGCCGCTCCGGCGCGATTCCCTGGGTATCCACCAGATACTCCTTGGTGTTCTGGGCGCGGCGCATGGCGAGGTTGCGCAGGGACTTGGTGGTGATCAGCTGTTGATCCCGCAGCAGGATCTCCGCCTGGGTGCGCAGGGCCGGGCTCGATTTATCCAGTTTCAGCCGATCGGCCAGCGCCCCAAGATCCTCATTGAAGCGCGCCTCATAGGCCTCGGCCAGTGCCGCTTGCAGGACGGGATCCTGCTCCAGCAGGGAGAGGTCGACCGGGGCGCCCGTGATCTTGGCCAGCGCACGTTCCAGCTTCTGGCGCTGCAAGATGGGGCGCTCCTCGTTGAAATTGACCTTGCCGCGAATGTTCATGCTGAGCTTGGGTCTCTCCTTGAGGGCCTGTGCCAGCTTGGCGAGCTTGGTCTGCTGGGTGGGTGTGAGATCCGGCTCACCGGGCAGGAAGAGCAGTTCGTCCAGATCCTCGGTGCCTCCGGCCAGGGAGGCCAGCAGGGAGAAGGGGGAGGTGATGGCCTTGCTGAGCGTGTTGCTCAGCACATCCCAGAAGATGTTGCCCAGGCTGAAATCCGGCTGATCCAGATTGCCCTTCACCTTGAGGTTCATCTGGATGACGCCATTGGCGTCGCTGAGCAGGGCGATGGCCAGCCCCAGCGGCAGATCTTTGGCCTGTTCACTCTTGATCTTCTCCCCCAGTTGCAGTTTTTTGATCGTGATGTCGTTGTTCCCCTCCAGCCGGTTGCCCCGCAGCTTGTAGTTCAGCTTCATGGAGAGCTGCCCCTTGTCGATGGCGTATCCCGCATAGGTGCTTGAGTAGGGGGTGAAGGTGGTGAGCTCCAGGTTGTTAAAGGTGACGGCCACGTCCAGCACAGGTTGTTCGATCAGCAGGTTGGTGCCGCCGCGAATGGTCACGGGGGCATAGCGGTCAACCTTGCCGTTGAAGGCGAGATCCGAACGCTGGCCGGGAATGTTGCTGATATGGCGGCTCTGACCCGTGAGGGAGGCGATGTCCACCACGAACTCCGGGCTCAGGCTGCGATCCGCAAAGCGCAGGTTGCCCTGCTCGGTACGGATCTGATCTATGGTGATGCGGGGAACGGGCCCACTGGCCGGCTTGGTCCCGGCGGCTTGCGGCAGCAGCAGTTGCTGGACGTTGGTCACCCTGTCCTCGTTGATCTCGATGCGGGCAAAGGGCTTTCGCAGCAAGATGTCGCCAATTCTCACCTGCTGGCTGATGCCGTCATAGTGCAGTCCGCTCAATTGCAGGTGCTCTATCTGCAGCAGGCGTTGATTGTCGGCCCGATCCAGCACAGTGAGACGCTCGATGTCGAGCCCACCCGTGACGTCGAGCTGGCTCAGTGTCCCCTTGTCATCGGTGGTGATGGCCAGCTTGGTGCGGCTGGCGAGCAGGCCATCGCGCACGCTGATGCGCAGCAGATCCTGCAGGTAGGGTTGGGCCCACTTGAGGGGCAGTCCCTGCTGCCTGATCTCCCCGTTGAGGGCGAAGGGGGTGAGGGTGAGGGCACCGTCAAACGCCAGCGTACTCTGGGCGTTGAGGGTGGCATTGAGGGTGAGCGGGCTGCGCTGGCCAGCCTGGCTGCTCAGGGGGCCGAGGGTGAGGTTCAGCCCGGAGAGTTCCCGCAATTGCGGCTTGCCGCTGCTCGACTCGGTCAGCTTGAGCTCGCCCTGGCTGATGCGGGTCTCTTTGAGCGACCAGCGCCACGGCTTGCCGCTATCCGCTTGTTTGCCCGCCGGCTGGGCGGCGGACTGCGGGATCAGCAGGGCGGCCAGATCCAGTTGTTGGCTGGCATCCAGGGCGGCCGTGATGGCTGGGGCCTTGAGCGCTATTTGGTCGATCTGGATCGATTGCTTGCCGCCATCCATGGCAATGCCTGCCAGCACCAGCTGCTTGAAGCGGGCAAACTCGGCGCCCTGGCTCTGCTTGAGCTGCCAGTCGTTCAGGGTCAGCTTGCCCTTGGTGAGTTGCCAATCCAGCCCTTGCTTGCCCGGTGTGAGCTGGTAATCCAGCTCGGCACTGGCCTCGCCCTTCACCAGATCGACCTTAAGATAGGGGGCCCAGAGCGGTGCGAAGGGTGAGAGCGCCAGCTTGCCCAGGCTAAGCCTGCCCTTGCCTGCCCCCGTCATGATATCGAACTGACCGCTGGCCTTGAGCGGGCTGTGTTGGTTGAGGCTGGCGCTCAACTGAAACGGGTTGGTGTGGGCGGGCGCCGTGGTGAAATCCGGCAGCTGCAGTTCGAGCCCGCTCAGGGTGAGCGGCGGTACCCAGCCCGGGCTGCTGCTCTTGCGACTGTCCTGATAGCGGATATGCCCCGCGGTAGCGGCCAGCCTGGTTATCTGTATCAGGGGAGGTTCGCCGCCAGCCGGCTCGGGCGTCTGTGCTGGGGTGAGCAAACGGGTCAGGGCGTCGGTCAGGTTGAAGCGGATGGTCCCCTTGTTGTCCGGGAGACGAACAAGCTGCACCGTCGGCCGGGTGAGGGTTGCGTCACTCAGTATGATGGCTTTCTGCCGCCAGCTTTCGCCCAGTGCGGGGATAATCTGCAACTGCTCGAAGGCGATGATGGGTTGCTGTTTTTCATCGAGCAATGCCGAGGGACCGATGGCGAGGGAGGGGTGACGCAGGCCGACGCTTATCTCCCCCAGGGTCAGGTTCAGGCCGTAATGCTTGGCCAGCCAGCCCGGCAGGTGGCGCTGGGTGAGGGTGGGGGCTTGCCATAACAGGATGAGCAGGGAGATGAGCAAGACGGCGCTAAGGTAAAGGACATAGCGCAACAGGCGGGCACGCAGGGGCTTGGGCATGAGGCTCTCCAATTGATGCGTATAGGGTACCAAAATATCAGGAGACGATCGTGGCTCCGATTGATGCCTTGCGCCGTACTTTGTCCAACGGCGTGTCACTCTTTCGCTGCTCTGCAACTGGGCCAGCCAGGCTTCCAGCTGGCTAGCTGTTGGAGTGAAGCTCGCACGGCTGATCCCATTTGTCCGATCGCAGCAGGCGGGCGACTTGCTGCGGATACTCGTTGAGTTCGGCGATGAGATCCTGCGTCAGCCCGCGACAGCTGTTTTCACCCTCCTTGAGCACGAAGGGGATAAGGGTAGCCCCCGACCTGGAACAGGGGGGGCCATGCCGTGGGGCAGAGCAATAACAACCAGTAGCACAGTGTTTCATGGGGGCACCAGGGCGGTGAGATGATCCCAGATTCGGTTAATCTGCGCTGGTTTTCAAGCTGTTAAGGGAATTTGCGCAGCGTTGCTCGGCCGCCTCCAGCTCCGCCATCACCATCTGGATGTCTTCCAGTTGCTGGTGCAGGGATTGGCGCTTGGCGTCGATGAGCTGGATCATGGAGTGAAGCTGGGTTTTGCTCGATCTGTCCGTGTCATACATGTCGAACAGCTCGCGGATCTCCGCCAGGCTGAAGCCGAGTCGTTTGCCGCGCAGGGTCAACTTCAGCCGGATCTTGTCCTTGTGGCTGTAAATGCGGGTCTGGCCCTCCCGGGTCGGGGTGATCAAGCCTTCATCCTCGTAGTAGCGGATGGTGCGCGGCGTGATATCAAATTCGTGGGCCAGCTCGGAGATGCTGAAGGTGATCTCCTTGCCGGGCAGGGGATCAGTCATCATGGTGCGCTCCTGTAGCAACTCGGGTCTGTCGTCGCTTGGACCCCGAGAGGCCGGGCCCGCTTGACGGGGGGTCAGAGATCATGATCTGCTCCTGTTGACAGTGCGGCGCGAAGCCGCATGGCATGGGCGTGCAGGGCCTGGCCGACCCGGGAGCCGTTGGGACGACCGAGTTGCTCGCTCACCCACTGACCGGTGGCGGCCAATTTATCGAGACTCACCCCTGTGCTCATGCCAAGCCCGTGCAACAGGTAGACCACCTCCTCCGAGGCGACGTTGCCGGAGGCCCCCGGCGCATAGGGGCAACCGCCCAGCCCGGCCACCGAGCAGTCGATGGTGCGGATGCCGCGCTCCAGCGCTGGCAGCAGATTGGCCAGCCCCTGGCCATAGGTGTCGTGAAAGTGCACCGCGAGCCGGCCCGCCGGGATCTCGTGCAGCACCGCATCCAGCATGGGCGCGACCGTGCCCGGGGTGCCGACCCCTATGGTGTCGCCCAAAGAGATCTCGTGACAGCCAAGATCCAGCAGCCGCTCGGCCATGGCCGCGACCCGTTTCGGACGGGTCGGGCCGTCGAACGGGCAAGCGATGACGGTGGAAAGATAACCCCGTACCCTGATGCCGAGGTGGCGCGCCTCCTGCACCAGGGGGGCGAAGCGCACCAGAGACTCCTCCACGCCGATGCCGATATTGGCGCGGGTAAAGCCATCGGAGCAGGCGGTGAAGAGGCCAATCTCGTCGACCCGGGCGGCAATGGCCGCCTGCAAGCCCTGCAGGTTGGGCACCAGGGCGCCGTAACGGGTCGCTCCCTTGCGCGGCAGGGCCTTGAAAAGTGCGGCGGAGTCCGCCATCTGCGGCACTTTTTTGGGTGAGACGAAGGCCCCCACCTCGATGCGCTGCAGGCCGCTCTCGGCCAGGCGCGCGATCAGCTCCAGCCGCTGGACGAGCGGCAGGGAACTGGCCTCGTTTTGCAGGCCGTCGCGCGGGCCCATCTCCACCAGGCTCACCTTGTCATCCTGCATTCCGGATTCTCTCTTCATGACCCGCTCTCTTGTTGATCCACGGCATCGGCAAAGCGCACCAGTATGGCCCCCTGACTTACCTGCTCCCCTTGCGTGCATTGCAGGGTCTCGATCACCCCATCCCGGTCGGCTTTCAAGACATGTTCCATCTTCATCGCCTCCAGCACCAGCAGGGGTTGGCCCTTGCTGACGCGCTGGCTGGCCTCGACCAGCAGCGCCACGACTATGCCGTGCATGGGGGCCGTTGCACCCTGTGCGGCGCTGGTGTGCTGATCATGATGAGGCTGATGGTGTTGATCATCGGCGCAGAAGCGGATGCGCTGGTCATCGAGCTGTAACACGAATTCGGTGGCGGTCAGTGCCTGGACGGGGTAGCGCTGCCAGCGCCCAGCGTGTTGCAGGCGGAGATGATCGGTGCCCAGTTCACAGAGGAGTGAGCTCCCCTGCCACGACAGCGTGCCGGCGCGCCCGGACAGGGTCAGCACCCGGGCCTCGTCGCCGATGCGCACCGCCGCCGTCCAGTTTCTGCTGGCCCCCAAGCGAAAGCCGCGGGCCTGCTGCCAGGGAGTGGCATCGGCACTGCGGCTGGCGAGCCAGAGGGTGGCCAGCGGCCAGGCCAGTTCCGGGATGGCTTGCGACTCGGTAGGAATGGGCCACTGGGTATGATGGCGCATGGCCAGTACGTCCGGTTCCTGACACAGGCGCAGCAGCAGCGGTCCGTTGTGCACCAGGGGGCCGAGCGCCAGCGCCGCCAGCGCATCAGCCAGCTTGGCAAACGCTTCGGTTCGGCTCTGGCCGTGGGCGATGAGCTTGGCAATCATGGGGTCGTAATAGGGGCTCACCTCATCCCCGGCGGCGACCCCGGTATCGATGCGCACACCCTTGGGCCAACTGAGCCAGGCGATGGGGCCGCTGGCGGGTAGGAAACCGGCCTCTACATCCTCGGCGTAGAGGCGAGCCTCCACCGCATGGCCGCGCAGCACCACCTTATCCTGGGTGAGCGGCAGCGGCTTGCCTTCGGCCACCGTCAGCTGCCAGGCCACCAGATCCTGACCGGTGACGCACTCGGTGACCGGATGTTCCACCTGCAAGCGGGTGTTCATCTCCATGAAGAAGAACTCATCCCCGCACAGCAGAAACTCGATGGTGCCGGCACCTCGATAGTCGATGGCCCTGGCGGCGGCGACGGCCGCCTCGCCCATGGCGCTGCGCAGGCCAGGCGCTATGTTCGGCGCGGGGGCCTCTTCAATTACCTTCTGGTGGCGGCGCTGCAAGGAGCAGTCCCTGTCCCCCAGGTAGATGGCGTTGCCCAGGCTATCGGCAAACACCTGCACCTCCACGTGGCGGGCGCGGGCCAGATAGCGTTCAAGCAGCACATGATCATCCCCGAAGGCGGCCAGCGCCTCGCGCTTTACCGCCGCCAGCGCCTCGTCGAATTCGTCGATCTGATCGACCCGGCGCATCCCCTTGCCACCGCCACCGCTGGCGGCCTTGATAAGCAGCGGGAAGCCAGTCAGCAAGGCCTGCTCGCGCAGCCACTCGGGGCGTTGATCCACGCCGTGATAGCCGGGCAGCACAGGTACGCCGGCTGCCAGCATCAGCGCCTTGGCACCCGATTTGTCGCCCATGGCGAGGATGGCGCTGCCGCTGGGGCCGATAAAGCGCAGGCCACGTTGTTCACAGGCGGTGGCAAAGTCGCTGTTCTCTGACAGAAAACCGTAGCCCGGGTGGATGGCATCGGCCTTGGCCTGCTGGGCGATGCGCAGCACTTTGGCGGCATCGAGGTAGCTCTCCCGTGCGGGAGCTGCCCCCAGATGCCAGGCTTCGTCGGCTTCCCGCACATGCATGGCGCAGGCGTCAGCGTCCGAGTAGAGGGCGATGGTGTGGATGCCAAGGCGCCGGGCTGTCTTGATGATGCGCACGGCAATTTCGCCTCTATTGGCAATCAGCAGGCGCTGGATGGGGTGATCGTGGGTCATGCTTCATCCTTGAAACGGGGGCGCCAGGCGGGAGGGCGCTTGTCGAAGAAGGCCTGCATGCCCTCCTGGGCTTCGAGCCCGACCCGTACCCGGGCGATAGTCTCGACGGTTTTCTCTTCATGCAGGCGGGTGCCATGGCTCTCGATGGCGGTCAGCAGCCGCTTGGTCTCTTTCATCGCCTCCGGGCCGTTGTGACACAGCCGCAGGGCCAGCGCGCGCCCTTGCGCCAGCAACTGATCCGGCTTGGCCAGCTGGTGCGCCACATTGAGTCGACAGGCGGTGATGGCATCGAAGGGTTCGGCGCTCAGCATGTAGCGGCGCGCCTGGCGCATGCCCATGGCACGCACCACATAGGGGCTGATCACCGCAGGCACCAGTCCCAGACTCACCTCGGAGAGGCAGAAGCGGGCATCCTCGCTTGCCAGTACCAGATCGCAGGCGCAGACAAGGCCCAGTGCGCCGCCATAGGCCGCGCCCTGCACCAGCGCCACTGTGGGGAAGGGCAGCTCGTCCAGGGTGTGCATCAGCCGCGCCAGCACCCGGGCGTCTTCGCGGTTGTGCTCGAAATCGGCGTGGGCCAGGTTACGCATCCAGTTGAGATCGGCGCCAGCGCAAAAGTGCTTGCCCTCTGCCCGCAGCAAGAGAGCATGGGGCCGCTCGGCGTGGCCGTGGCGATGGGCCAGATCGTCGAGGCAATCGAGCAGCCCCAGCATGAGCTCGGCATCGAAGGCGTTGTGGCAGGCGGGGCGCGAGAGCACCAGCTCGGCCAGCGGACCGTGACGCTCCAGGCGAAATCCTTGCTGAGCGCCGCTGAAAAGTGGATCGGACATGTCGAGCTCCTTTACATCCGGAAGATGCCGTATTGTTCCGGGCCTGTCTCGGCCCCCTGACAAGCGGCCAGTGCCAGCGCCAGTACGGTGCGGCTCTGGGCTGGATCGATGACGCCATCATCCCACAGCCGGGCGCTGGCGTAGTAGGGGTGACCCTGCCGTTCATACTGGGCGATCACGGGCGCGCGGATGGCCTCCGCCTCCTGCTCGCTCAACGGCTTGCCCTCGGCGGCCAGCTTGTCGCGGCGCACCTGCACCAGTACGCTGGCGGCCTGTTCCCCCCCCATCACTGAGATGCGGCTGTTGGGCCAGCTGAACAGAAAGTCGGGCTCATAGGCGCGGCCGCACATGCCGTAGTTGCCGGCACCAAAGCTGCCACCGACGATGAGCGTTATCTTGGGTACCCGGCTGCAGGCCACGGCGGTGACCAGCTTGGCGCCATGTTTGGCGATGCCTTCCCGCTCTGCGGTACTGCCCACCATAAAGCCGGTGATGTTTTGCAGGAACAGCAGGGGGATCCCGCGCCTGTTGCAGAGCTGGATAAAGTGGGCGCCTTTCTGGGCGCTGTCGCTGTGCAGCACGCCATTGTTGGCGAGGATCCCCACCTGCATGCCTTCGATCCGGGCGAAGCCGGTGACAAGCGTGGTGCCAAACAGTGCCTTGAATTCGTCAAACTCGGAGCCGTCCACCAGGCGGGCGATGAGCTCGCGGGCGTCGTAAGCGCGCTTGAGGCTGGTCCCCACCAGACCGTAGAGATCTTCTATCGGATAACAGGGGGCTTCATAGGCTGGAGTGGATTGCGTGGTGTGTTCTCCCAAGTTGCTGACCAACGTGCGGGCGATAGCCAGCGCATGGGCATCGTCACGGGCCAGGTGATCCGCCACGCCTGAGTGAGCGCAGTGCACCTCGGCGCCGCCGAGGGCCTCGGCGCTGATCTCCTCGCCCGTCGCTGCTTTGACCAGTGGCGGCCCCGCCAGAAAGATGGTGGCCTGTTCCTTGACCATGATGGATTCGTCAGCCATGGCGGGTACATAGGCACCGCCTGCGGTGCAAAGCCCCATCACCACCGCCAGCTGGGGGATGTTCTGGGCCGACATGCGGGCCTGGTTGTAGAAGATGCGACCGAAGTGTTCCCGGTCGGGAAAAACCTCGTCTTGCATGGGCAGGAAGGCGCCGCCGGAATCCACCAGATAGAGGCAGGGCAGGCGCAGCCGCTCGGCGATGGCCTGGGCCCGCAGGTGTTTTTTCACCGTGAGCGGGTAGTAGGTGCCCCCCTTGACGGTGGCATCGTTCACCACCAGCAGGCAGAGTCTGCCCGCAATCTGGCCCAGCCCCGTGATGATACCGGCGGCGGGCACAGGTTCGTCATAGACCTGCCAGGCGGCCAGCGCCGACAGCTCGAGAAAGGGAGAGCCCGGGTCCAGCAGCTGGTTGATGCGCTCGCGGGGCAGCAGCTTGCCACGGGCTTGATGGCGGGCGTTGTTGGCCTCGCCGCCGCCTTGGGCAATCTCGTCGAGACGGGCATTGAGATCCTCGACCAGTGCCTGCATGGCCGAGCGGCCCTCGGCAAACTCGGGACTCGCCGTGTCGAGGCGGGAGCGGATACGACTCATGCGTTCTCTCCCATCAGCTCGCGGCCGATAAGCCAGCGGCGAATTTCCGAGGTGCCTGCGCCTATCTCGTAGAGCTTGGCGTCCCGCAGCAGGCGACCCGTGGGGTATTCGTTGATGTAGCCGTTGCCCCCCAGCAGCTGGATGGCATCGAGCGCCATCTGGGTGGCGTTTTCTGCGGCAAACAGGATGGCGGCGGCGCAATCCTTGCGGCTGGTGCGGCCCAGATCGCAGGCGCTCGCCACCGAATAGACCAGCGCCCGGCTGCTGGCGAGGCGGGTGTACATGTCGGCGAGCTTGCCTTGTACCAGCTGGAACTCGCCGATGGCCTGGCCGAACTGCTTGCGCTCGCGCACATAGGGCAGCACCACGTCCATGCAGGCCTGCATGATGCCAAGGGGGCCCGCCGCCAGCACCACCCGCTCGTAATCGAGCCCGCTCATCAGCACCTTGACCCCGCCGTGCAGGGGGCCGAGCAGGTTCTGTTGCGGGATGCGGCAGTGGTCAAATACCAGCTCGCAGGTGCTGGAGCCGCGCATGCCGAGCTTGTCGAGCTTCTGGGCCGTGGTAAAACCGGGCGTGCCCGCCTCTACGATAAAAGCCGATATTCCCTTGGGCCCGGCCTGGGCATCCGTCTTGGCATAGATGACGAAGGTATCGGCATCCGGGCCATTGGTGATCCACATTTTGTTGCCGTTCAGGACGAAATGCTCCCCCTCGCGCGCGGCGGTCAGGCGCATGCTGACCACGTCGGAGCCGGCTTCCGGCTCACTCATGGCGAGGGCCCCCACGTGCTGGCCACTGACGAGGGAGGGCAGATAGCGCGCCTTTTGATCAGGGGTACCGTGGCGGTGGATCTGGTTGATGCAGAGGTTGGAGTGGGCGCCGTAGGAGAGGCCGACCGAGGCGCTGGCGCGGCTCACCTGCTCCATCACCAGCACGTGGGCCAGATAGCCGAGGCTCACGCCGTCATACTCCTCCGCCACCGTGATACCGTGCAGCCCGAGCTCGCCCATTTGGGGCCAGAGATCGCGCGGGAAGGCGTTGCTGTGATCGATCTCGGCGGCGCGCGGCGCTATCACTTTCTGGCAGAAGGCCTCGACCTGCTCGGTCAGGGCGCAAAGGGTCTCATCCATCACTACGTGCATCCTTGCTCTCCTTTGAATGACGGGGGCTTACCGGTCTGACTGCCCCGACGAGCCGAAATAGGGGGCCAAACTGGTCAGTCCATTTGTGCGTTAAGTTTACGTTAGCGTAAACGTAAATTGATTGTTAGTCTAAGGTAAATTTGTCGGGTGGCGGCTGCAAGGCGGCTCGTTTCCCCTCCATCAACCGAACTCAAGGAGTGAGCGGCATGACCAGCCAGTACCCATTGCAGTCTGCCAGCAAGGAGAGCAGGGCATGAGTAACCATCAGACCCAGTACGGCGATGTGCCGCTTTATATCGGTGGCGAGGCCTGTGCCTCCACGAGCGAGGCGTGGATCGAGGTGACCAATCCGGCGGAGCAGAGTCTGCTGGCGCGGGTGCCGAGGGCTACCCCGGCTGAGGTGGAGCGCGCGGTGCGCAGTGCCCACGACGCCTATCTGCTGTGGCGGGATGTGCCAGCCCCCGAGCGGGCGCGGGTCATGTTCAACTACCAGCATCTGCTAAAAGCCCATCACGATGAGCTGGCCTCCCTGCTGGCCCAGGAGACCGGCAAGAATCTGGCGGACGCCAAGGGAGATGTGTGGCGCGGTATCGAGGTGGTGGAGCAGGCCTGCGGCATCGCCAGCCAGACCATGGGGGAGACCATGGGTAACGTGGCGCGCCGGGTCGATGGCCACTCCTGGGTGCAGCCGCTGGGGGTCTGTGTCGGCATCACGCCGTTCAATTTTCCCGCCATGATACCGCTGTGGATGTTCCCGCTGGCGGTGGCCTGCGGCAACGGCTTCGTGCTCAAGCCTTCCGAGCAGGATCCGCTCACCCCCATGCGGCTGGCCGAGCTGTTCACCGAGGCGGGGGCCCCCAAGGGCATCCTCTCCGTTGTACACGGCGGCGCCGAACAGGTGGATGCGCTGTTGTGTCATCCGGATGTGAAGGCGGTCAGCTTCGTCGGCTCTGCCCGGGTCGGTGCCCACGTCTATCGCACCGCCACTGAACACCTCAAGCGGGCCCAGTGTTTCGTCGGTGCCAAGAATCACATGGTGATCATGCCGGATGCCAACAAGGGGCAGGTGCTGAGCAACCTGGTGGGGGCAGGCGTCGGCGCGGCCGGGCAACGCTGCATGGCCATCAGTGTGGCTGTGTTCGTTGGCAGTGCCCGGGAGTGGATCCCCGAGCTTGCCGCCGAGTTTGCCAAGGTGAGGCCAGGGGTCTGGCACGATCCCGAGGCGGCCTATGGTCCCCTCATCAGCCCGGAGGCGAAAGTCAGGGTAGAGGGCCTCATCGAGGCGGGGATCAAGGAGGGGGCCGAATGCCTGCTCGATGGCCGCGTCTGTGATGTGGCGGGTTATCCGGTGGGCAACTGGGTGGGGCCGACCCTGTTTCGCGGTGTGACCCCAGAGATGCGAATTTATAAAGAAGAGATTTTCGGCCCTGTGCTCGCCTGCCTGGAAGTAGCCAATCTGGACGAGGCGCTGACCCTCATCAACACCAACCCCTACGGCAACGGCACCTCTATCTTCACCGGCTGCGGCGCTGCGGCACGCAAGTTTCGTCACGAGGTGGCTGTGGGTCAGGTGGGGATCAACGTGCCCATTCCGGTACCGCTGCCATTTTTCTCCTTCACCGGCTGGCGCGGCTCCTTCTACGGGGATCTGCACGCCTACGGCAAGCAGGCGGTGCGCTTCTACACCGAGACCAAGACGGTGACCGAACGCTGGTTCGACGAGGAGATCCCCACAGGCCCCAATATGACCATTAGCCTGCGTTAAGGGAGAAAGAGACAGGACTGGGCAATGCCGACTGGCGCGAACCTGACTATCAACCAGCGTTGCGCGTGGGTCAGACAGACAACAGACACAGGACACAAGGAAGCGGACAAAATGGATTTTACCCTGACCGAGGATCAACAGGCTTATGTCGAGGTGGCGACCGCCTTTGCCAATGAGGCGCTCAAACCCCATGCCGCCCGTTGGGACAGAGATCACGAGTTTCCCATTCCCACCATCAAACAGGCGGCGGCGCTCGGCTTTTGCGGCCTCTATACCCCGGAACAATATGGCGGGCTTGGCCTGCCCCGGCTCGATGCCAGCCTCATCTTCGAACGCCTCGCCATGGGCTGCACCTCTACCACTGCCTACCTCACCATCCACAACATGGTGAGCTGGATGCTGGGCAGCTGGCTGCCTGGCGATGTCGCCGAGCAATGGGTGCCCAGGCTCGCCAGCGGCGAGCTGCTGGGCTCTTATTGTCTCACCGAGCCGGGGGCGGGCTCAGATGCGGCGGCACTCAAGACCCGTGCGGTGCGTGACGGCGAGACCTATCTCATCGACGGCAGCAAGGTGTTCATTTCGGGGGCAGGCAGCACGGACGTGCTGGTGGTGATGGCCCGCACCGGGGGCGACGGGGCCAAGGGGATCTCTGCCTTCATGGTGCCCGCCGACAGTGAGGGGATTGTCTACGGCAAGGCGGAGGAGAAGATGGGCTGGAACAGTCAGCCCACCCGTGAAGTGGCCTTCAACGGGGTGCGCATTCCCGCGAACTATCGATTGGGTCAGGAGGGGGAAGGGTTCAAGTTTGCCATGCAGGCGCTGGATGGCGGGCGCATCAACATCGCCACCTGTTCTGTGGGTACCGCCCAGCAGGCGCTGGACGATGCGCTGGCCCATGTGCAGCAACGCCAGCAGTTTGGCCACCCTATCAGCGAATTTCAGAGCGTGCAGTTTCGCCTCGCCGACATGGCCACCGAGCTGGCGGCGGCTCGCCTGATGGTACGTCAGGCCGCTGACAAGCTGGACAGGGGGAGTCCGGACAAGAGTGCCTGGTGCGCCATGGCCAAGCGTTTTGCCACCGATGTAGGTTATCGCGTCTGTGACGAGGCTCTGCAACTTTTTGGCGGCTATGGTTATATCCGCGAGTATCCGCTGGAGCGCTACCTGCGTGATACCCGGGTCCACCGCATCCTGGAAGGCACCAACGAGGTGATGCGGCTGATCATCGCCCGCCGCCTGCTGGCAGATCCCGGTCTGTCGCTGGCTTAACACATTATTTGCCCCTGAACCGTCGTCAGGCTTTGTGAGTCAGTCGAATGTTGGCTCCATTCAACCCTGTCATCATGGGGCAGTCTCATTTACAAGGACAATGCAATGACAAGGATCAGGCTCGAATATCACGGTCACGTGGCTTACATCACCTTCGACCATCCGCCCGCCAACACCTGGACCCTGGCCAGCTTGCAGGCCTTCTTGCAGATGATGGTGGAGCTCGAGAGCCGCCCCGATGTGGTGGCGCTGGTGATCCGCGGGGCGGGGGACAAGTTCTTCTGCGCCGGCGCCGATCTCAAGATGTTTGCCGATGGCGATCTGGATCATGCACGTGAGGTGGCCGAGGCCTTTGGCCGCGCCTTCCAGGCACTGGCCGATTTCCACGGCGTCAGCATAGCTGCCATCAATGGTTATGCCATGGGGGGCGGGCTGGAGGTGGCGTTGGCCTGCGATATCCGCATCGCCGAACAGCAGGCCATGCTGGGACTGCCGGAGGCCTCTGTGGGCTTGTTGCCCTGCGCCGGTGGCACCCAGCGCCTCACCGAGCTGGTGGGGCCAGGTTGGGCAAAGCGGATGATCCTCTGTGGCGAGAAGGTCAATGCCACGTTGGCCTACGAGATGAGGCTGGTGGAGGAGGTGGTGAAAACGGGGCACGCCTGGGACGCGGCGCACCAGATGGCCCAGCTGGTGGAGCGCCAGAGCCCGAGCGCCCTGCATGCCTGCAAGCGCCTTATCAATCAGGGGCGCTGTGGCCCTCGTGATGGTGCCTTGCCGCTGGAGCGTCATATGTTCCTCAAGCTGTTTGAGGACGCCAATCAGCGTGAAGGGGTGGCGGCCTTCCTGGAGAAGCGGCCCCCGTGCTGGCAATACGCGGTATCTGCAAAGCAGGGGGAGGATTCATGAATGACGCGGTACGTGTAGCCACCCACCCCACGGCGGACGGCCATCATATCGGCGTGTTGACCCTGGACAGTCCTGCCTCCCTCAACGCCCTGAGTCTGCCGATGATCCAGGCTCTGCAGCGTGCGCTCACGCAGTGGGAGCAGGATCCCGGTGTGGTTTGCGTGGTATTGCAAGGAGCTGGCGAGAAGGCGTTTTGCGCCGGCGGTGACATCCGTTCCTTCTATTACCGCAAACAGGAGGAGAGCGAGCAGGCGCTGTTTGGATATGCACGGGATTTTTTTGAGCAGGAGTATCGGCTCGATCACCATATTCACCGCTATGCCAAGCCCCTCATCTGCGTGGCGGATGGCATCTGCATGGGGGGCGGCATAGGCCTGTTCGCCGGCGCCGATTTTCGGGTGGTGACCGAGAGGAGCCTGTTCGCCATGCCAGAGGTGACTATCGGTCTCTATCCCGATGTAGGGGCCAGCTGGTTTTTAAGCCGGATGCCGGGACGACTCGGACTCTGGCTCGGGCTCACTGGTGCGCGTTTCAACGGCGCGGATGCCATCGGCCTGGGACTGGCGGATCACGCCATGGCCAGCCGCGAGCGGGCTGACTTGCTGCCGCGGCTGGCCGAATTGGGGTGGGGGGGAAAGGTCGCGCCGCGCGAGCAGATCGCACAGTTGCTGAGCGGCTTGCAGGCAGAGGCAGACCAACTGCTGCCAGCCCCTGTGATCTTGCCCCATCAGGCCAAGATCGATGCCCTGCTGGCTGGGCGCACCCTGCAAGGGGTACTGGATCGGTTGTACGATGCTCTCTTCGAGCCCGACCTGGGCGAAGGGAGCCTGGCGCAGGCCCGCGACATCTGTCGCGGCGGCAGCCCCATCAGCCGCGCCATCCTGTGGCGCCAGTACTGGCAGGCGCGCCGCCAGTCACTGACCGAGGTGTTTGCCGATGAGCTGGCGCTCTCGGTCAACTGCGTGCTGAGGGGGGATTTTGTAGAAGGGGTGCGTGCGCTGCTCATCGACAAGGACAAATCACCTCGCTGGCAGGCGCCACCGCCCGGCACTGACTGGCTGGATGCCTTCTATCGCTGGCCCGAAGGGAAAAACCCCCTGACGCCTTGAGCCTGAGAGCGTCAGGCGCCAGGGTGGATGAATAGACACAGGTTGCTGGATAACCAGCACGGCAAGGAGCAGACAAGATGACACGGATAGGGTTTATCGGGCTGGGCAACATGGGTGGGCCCATGGCCGCCAACCTGGCCAGGGCGGGGCATGGGGTTCAGGTGTTTGACTTGATGCCGGAGAGTGTTGCCAAGGCGATCGCCGCGGGTTGTATCGCCGCAGGAGATGCCCGCGAGGCGATCGCCGATTGTGAGGTGGTCATCAGCATGCTGCCCGCCGGTGAGCATGTTCGGGCGCTTTGGCTTGGCGGCAATGGTGGACAGGATCTGCTGGGGGCCTTGCCTGCGGGGGCTCTGGTGATCGACTGCTCCACCATCGACGTGGCCTCGGCTCGCCAGGTCGGGGAGGTGGCCAGGGCGCACGGCATTCGCTTCATCGATGCGCCCGTCTCGGGCGGGGTGGTGGGGGCGAGCGCGGGGACCCTCACTTTCATCGTCGGTGGTGAACTGGCGGATTTCGAGGCGGCCAGGCCTATTCTGGCTCACATGGGGCAGAATCTGTTTCATGCCGGGGCGCTCGGGGCGGGTCAGATCGCCAAGATGTGCAACAACATGCTGCTTGCCATCCACATGGCGGGCACCGCCGAGGCGCTGGCGCTCGGGGTGAAGGAGGGACTGGACCCGGGCGTCCTCTCCACCATCATGGGCAAGAGCTCGGGCAACAACTGGAGCCTGGAGCGTTACAACCCCTGGCCTGGTGTGATGGAGAACGTGCCCGCCGCCCGCCACTATCAGGGGGGCTTTATGACCCGGCTGATGGTCAAAGATCTGGGATTGGCGATGGCGCTGGCCGAACATGCCCATAGCGCCGTGCCCATGGGGGCGCTGGCTCGTAACTTGTTCAACCTGCACGCGACGCAGGGCCAGGAGCACAAGGATTTTTCCAGCATCGTTGAGCTCTATCTGGATAAAACGCCGGACCCGTCACAGGCCGGTTAGTCTGCGGTAGTGTGCGCATCACCTCATCAAGCGGGCTGCAACGCAGTTAACAACAAGGAGTACCCATGGATATCAAGCAGAAGGTCATCGCCGTCACGGGGGCGGGGCGGGGGCTTGGCCGTGCCATCGCCCTGAGGCTCGCGGAGCAGGGCGCCATACTGGCGTTGATCGATGTGAATCGCACCGATCTGGAGGTGACCGAAGCGGAGCTGCGCAGTCGTGATGGCCAGTGCGCCCTGTTCGTCTGCAACGTGGCGAGTGAAGCCGAAGTGGAGACGACCTTTGCTGCGATCAAAGAACAATTGGGTGGCCTGCATGGTCTCATCAACTGCGCCGGGATCCTGCGGGACGGCATGCTGATCAAGGTGAAAGAGGGAGAGCTGGTGGAGAAGATGAGTCTGGCCCAGTGGCAGGCTGTCATCGATGTCAACCTGACCGGCACTTTCCTCTGTGGTCGGGAAGGGGCAGCCCTGATGGCCAAGGGCGGGCAGGGCGGCGTGATAGTCAACATCTCCTCCATTGCCCGTGCAGGCAACATAGGCCAGAGCAACTATGCCGCCAGCAAGGCGGGAGTGGCCTCCCTGGTGGTCACCTGGGCGCGGGAGCTGGCTCGCCATGGCATTCGAGTGATGGGCATAGCCCCCGGGGTTTTTGCCACCGACATGACGGCGGCGATGAAACCGGAGGCGATGGCCAGAATGCAGCAGGCCATCCCGGTTGGCAGCATGGGGGAGGCGCACCAGCTGGCTGAAACCGTGCATTTTATTCTCGCCAATGACTATCTGTCCGGGCGCATGATAGCGCTCGATGGCGGCTTGCGGCTCTGAGTTTATCGGTGGTGAAGAAGATGCCCCTGGCCTCTGGCACAGGGGCATTTTTATTGAATCCTTTGTCAGCAAGCTGGCTGCACGCCCTGACGACAAGCTGCCTGCTCATGCAGGGCCGATCTGGAAAAACGGGGGCGAAGTCATGGGGAAATGTGAAATATCAACGGGTCTTTCTTAATTTGAGCCAGCTCACAGGCGCTTGAAGTCAGTGCTGTAGAATTGCGCGCGGTCAAGACGGCGCATGATTGACGGTACGAGGGATTGCGGTCGGAATAGTCATGCAATATAGTTGCCGCCTTTTTCACGGGGTACGGATTTTTCGCCCCTCCCATATTGCGCGCTGTATGAATACGGATGCTCAGCCGCCGCTTAATCAAACAGGATTGAGATGGACAAGAAACTAGGGCTCGGCGCCCTCATCTCGCTGGTGATCGGCTCTATGGTCGGCGCCGGGGTCTTCAGTCTGCCACAAAATATTGCCGCTCATGCCAGCGCCGGGGCCGTCGCCCTGGGGTGGGCCATCACAGGTCTTGGCATGATCTGTCTCGCGCTGGTTTACCAGAATCTCTCCATGCGCCGCCCGGATCTCGATGGCGGTATATTCAGTTATGCCAAGGCCGGTTTTGGCGATTTCATCGGCTTCAACGCCGCCTGGGGTTACTGGCTCTGCCAGCTGCTGGCTAACGTTTCCTACGCTATCGTCGTGTTCAGCGCCCTGAGCTACTTCTTCGATACCCCGGACAATGTCATCTTCGGCGACGGCAACACCCCCGTGGCCATCACGCTCGCCTCCATCCTCATCTGGTCCGTGCACGCCCTGGTGCTGCGCGGGATCCAGGTGGCGGCCCTGGTGAACATAGTCACCACCATCGCCAAGATGGTGCCGCTCATTGTGTTCTGTGTGGCCATCCTGCTCGCCTTCAACATGGATACCTTCACCCTGGATATCTGGGGCCAGGACAACGTGGAGCTGGGATCTGTGATGGATCAGGTCAAGTCCACCATGAAGGTGACGCTCTGGGTCTTCATTGGTATCGAAGGGGCCGTGGTGGTCTCCGCCCGTGCCCGCCATCGCAAGGATGTGGGTCGTGCCACTGTGCTGGCACTGCTCGGTGCGCTGGCACTCTACGTCATGGTGACCCTGTTTTCTCTGGGGGTCATGAGTCAGCCACAATTGGCCGCCCTCAAGAATCCGTCCACCGCCATGATCCTGGAAGCCGTCGTGGGCCCCTGGGGCGCCTGGCTCATCAACATAGGTCTGGTGATCTCGGTGATGGGGGCCCTGCTGAGCTGGACTGTGCTGGCGGCGGAAGTGCCCTACATAGCGGGCAAGACAGGGGTCTTCCCTGGCTGGTTTGCCAAGGAGAACAAGAACGGCTCGCCCAAGGTCTCGCTCTGGTGCTCCACCTGCCTGGTGCAGACCTTCCTCATCATCATCTACTTCCAGAGCAGCACCTATCTGGCGCTGGTCAACATTGCCACCTCGGCGGCACTGGTGCCCTATGTCTTCTCTGGTGCCTATGGCCTCAAGCTGGCGCTGAAAGGGGAGACCTACGAGGGCCAGCCCCATCAGCGCAAGCGTGACCTGCTGCTGGCACTGATGGCCACTCTCTATGGCTGCTGGCTGGTCTATGCCGCCGGTGTCGAGTATCTGCTGCTGGTGGCGTTGCTCTACAGCCCCGGCATCTTCATCTACTGGAAGGCGCGTCAGCACCACGGGCTGCGCGGCCTCAACCGGTTGGAGCAGGGGATGACGGCGGCCCTGCTCGGGTGCGCCGTACTGGCCTTCTACAAGGTCATGGACGGTACCATTCCCTTGAGTTAACCGGCACAATGAAGAGATGGCCCAAGGGCCATCTCTTTTTTTATGCGCGTTCTGGCCTGGATGGTCAGGCGCCGCCTCGGAAGGAATTGTTATGCTGTTTATGGGTTATCTGCTGCTGGGTGCTTTCGCGGGCATGCTGGCGGGGCTGTTCGGGATCGGCGGCGGTCTCATCATAGTGCCCGTGCTGGTACTCAGTTTTCACGCTCAGGGGGTCCCCCCCGATATCATTACCCATCTGGCACTGGGTACCTCGCTGCCCACCATGATCTTCACCGGTTTCAGCTCATTGCGGGCACATCAGGAGGCCGGTGTGGTCGACTGGGTGGTGATCCGCCGCTTGGGGGCCGGCATGCTGATCGGCGCCTGGCTTGGCGGCATGACAGCCAACCTGCTCAGCGCCAGCACCCTCAACATCATCATCGGCTGCTTCGCCTGGACCATGGCGCTGCAGATGGGGCTCAACCTCAAGCCCAAGGCGGAGCGGCACCTGCCGGGTCCTGTCGGCACCGGCATCGCGGGCACCGTTATCGGCTGGATGTCGGCGTTATTTGGCATCGGCGGTGGCTCGCTCACCGTGCCCTATCTCAGCTGGAACAGCGTGCCGATACGCAGCGCCGTAGCGGCCTCTGCTGCCTGCAGCATGCCCATCGCCCTGGCGGGCAGCTTCAGTTACCTCTATGCCGGCTGGGGCAATGCCGAGCTGCCAGAATGGAGCCTGGGTTTCATCTACCTGCCCGCCTTACTCGGCATAGTGCTCACCAGCACCCAGTTTGCCCGTGTGGGGGCAAGGCTTGCCCATAGACTTTCCCCGCAACGGCTCAAGCAGGCGTTTGCCCTGCTGATGTTGCTGGTGGGGGCCAAGTTTATGCTGTTTAGCTGATTCATTCGGCAGATTGTTGAAAAATAAGGCAAACGGTTCGTCCCTCGGTAGAAAGCCATTGCAATGAAACGGGACTTTGCTATTCTCGTCGCCGGTGGCCCCATTGGTCCTCTCGCATTGATAACTCGTCAACCTGGTCAGGACCGGAAGGTAGCAGCCAAGGCGGGGGACTCGAGTGCCGGGATGCGGCTGGTGGGGCCACCACCTTTTTCTGCAATTCCCGTTTAAGATCAGTAACTTAGCTTGTTGAAGGCAAGCTGTTTGTGTATCACTGTCACACAAACTGGCACACAATCCTCATAGGAGGTGCCATGTACTTACTGAATAGAAACGGCATTTACTACTACCAACGAGTGACCATGTGCAATGGTCGTCGTCAGACCTTCCGTAAATCCCTCAAAACAAGAGACAAGGCACAAGCCCAGCTCTTGGCACTTCAAATTCACTTCAATCATTCCAGCCCTGATGTGCAGCAAGCTGTATGCATCTCCGATGCTGCTTGCCGTGATGTCATGTCTAAACCCGTTGGGTTTGAAGCTGAAGCCTCAACGACACAACATCCCCCGCTAAACGGGCACGTTCACATCCCTACAAGCACCAGCAGCGAAGCTGTATGCCCCTCTGGGGTCGAATCCCCCGCTGTACCTTCCGAACACAATCAAATTCAACCAGACCAAGAAGACAAGTTTTCCGGTCACGTCGAGTCATACATTGCTGAAAAGCAATTGTCATGGGCTCCTAAAGAGACCAAGAACCAACAAAACTACATCAACACCTTTATTGAACACGTTGGTGATAAGTCTCTGTCTGAGTACACAAAGGCTGATGCTGTCTCGTTCAAAACTTGGCTGCTGGGTTCTGGCAAGTCACCGACCACCATCAATAAATACATTCAAAAACTGAGTTTGTTGTTTAGTTGGCTATCAGATCACACCGAGCAAACAACGGACATATTCAAGGGCCTGAAGCTCAAGCGGGTCAAAGAGGTCAACGTCAGATCCGGCTACACAGATCCAGAGTTGAAACTGTTCGATTCGTGGGCCAAGGAGCAAGAGCCGTGGCGCATGTTCATTGCCATGATAGGGCGGTATCACGGATTGCGTTCTAACGAAGCCTGCCAGCTCTACAGCGACAATATAGAGCAAGTTAATGGTGCCTGGTGCTTCAACATCAGAGCTACACGTGATGATCAGAGCCTCAAGACAGAAGCCAGCCAACGGCTTGTCCCAATCCATAGCAAATTGTTAGGGGCTGGATTCCTGGACTTTGTAGCAAGTCGGAAAGGGGATAGGTTGTTCAAGGAGCTGCCCTATCGGAACAACTGCTATAGCCATCTGTTTGGACAGTGGTTTAGTCGCAATCGTCCAGTTAACAAAGACTTCCACAGCCTACGCCACACAGTAGCAAGCAAGCTAAAAGCTGCGGGTATTCCCTTGCAGTATGCCGCTGCCATTCTGGGTCACACAAACAAGGCCATCAGTTATGATCGCTATGGTGGTGATGTTCCATTAGACAAACTCAAAGAAGCTTTGGAGATTGCACTATGAACACAAAATTACTTTTGTTGTTATCTCTCACATTCTGTTCTGTAGCCTTTGCCTCTGCATATTCACAATACAGGCTCATAAAACAAGAGGTGATCAACAATCAAGCTGTCTGTACGTATGAGAATGCACGGGGTGATATCATCACCAGAACACATAAACCTAAAAAGCAGTGTGCAAAATATATCAATACAGATAGAAATTAGATTCATGTTTAATCATGTGGTCTGTGTCATTGACATACAACACAATTATATATTAGTCTCTTGGAGTCCTTCGGGGCTCCCTATTTCATGTGGAATAGGGAACACAACATAAGAGGTAATAGATGCCAACAAATAAAATTGAAATATATAGAGCCAATGGGGAGTTTCTAAAAGAATATGATAATGTTTTTGCCCATGACCTCTCAAGAACACTGTTTAACCACGTTTCTGAACTAGAAGGTTGGAGTGTAAAGGTTGATATGGTTGGGATTAATGGAGTGGAAAGGGGGAATGAGATATCTAGAAAAAATGAAAAACAGCGAAGGATTAGACAAGATAATATAGAACAAATTAAAATAATGAATTGTTTCACTGAACATGACATTGGAAAAATAACTTTTAAAGGTATGTATGGAGAGCCTTTTTCAATTTCATACGAAAATGAATCGTTAATATTGGATAGACCTCTGGATTAATGTTTAGCAATAGGGCGATCTCAATGGTCGCCTATCTTCCAACACAAACAAAAAAAAGGGGCTGACTATGCCCCTTATAATAAATAGGGTGTCCTAGAAACTGGGACAGTAGGTGTCCTAATTTCTGGGTAGGGGTGTCCTAGAGTTTAGGACAGGGTGTCCTAATAATTAGGGAGGGGGTGTCCTAGAAACTGGGACTTATAATATTATATTAGAATAGATAAGAATATATAAAACTATTCTTTAAATTAGGGCTCGCCCTTAACACAACCAGTATATAAATTGAATGAATATGAAATTTATGTATTGGTTATTAATATAACATATGTATATATAAAACTATGAACACAAACAGCCCATTCACATTCGTTCATTAACTGTATGTGTTTAAAGACCAACACTAAAAATGAATGAACATGAATGATTGTGTTGTGTCTAATATTATTATATGTGTTTATATAGATTAATAGACAGTCATAAACATTCGCTATGCTCACTTATTACGACAGTCTACCTATATGCTTCGTGTCAAACACAATGACACTGTGCCTATAGATAAATCTAAATTCATAACCAACATAAAAACACATGTTGTCTATTCATCAAGATTTATAGTGACAAACAAATAAAAAATAGAATGTGTGTTATAGATAATATATATGTGTTGTGTGATAAGCGATAGCTATTGTTGTTGGTGTGATAAATCAATTGTGGCTGCCTCTATGGCACCTAGAATCAATTCTATTGTGTTCAGAGTGTGTTTGTATGTGTATTGGTGTGCAATTGAAAATAGGGCTGTTTTAGGCCCAATTAATTAACTATTGTGGTTAAGCGTAGCTAATAGATACATAAATATATAGTTGTGGTTCAACGTATAGCGTCATAGGACGCTCTGTGAGCGATTATATTGTGTTGGTGAATACACTGACAGCCTGAAAGGCTCAGAAGCTCGTATAGAGCGTTACAGGAGGTGTTTGGTGGGTTAATTGAGCCTTACGGCTCTGGCACATCTGGTGCTATTGGTTGTATATAGAAGGTTTGATTTGTGTTTGACATTGAAATTTTACCTGTGTTATACTGAGTAGGTAAAAAATATTTTCAAAAATGCTTGAATTTTTTAATTTATTATGGTAAACTATAATTATACAGTCGAGAAAGGAAATTAAAATCTAATCTTGTTTGTATGCCATTTGGCTATTTAGTCACGACACATTCACTAAAACTTATGCTTTCAATTACAAATTGAACGGCAGATTTTTATTTTATCTAAATAAGAGGGAACATGTATAGAACAGTAGAACAAGCAACAGCCGCCATGGTGGCAAAGTATGACGATCTTCGCAAGGCTATCCAGCGAGCACAACAATATTGCCACAAAGCAAAGAGCGAAGAGTCCTTTGATTTCTGGGCAAGTGTTGTTGAGGAACTTCAAAAGCTTAAACCGAAAAAACAATACAAATTTCAATCAAAAGAGGAATAAACATGCAACTTCATTTGCCGCATGAGATTTTTAAATTCGTAAATGATAATCGTCAAGGCGACTCCCAACAAACATTTATTATAAAACTCATTGCTGATGCAATGAACAATCAAAACCTAAAAACTGTAATAACTGAGGAACAACATGAGCAACAAAGCAAACAATAATAACAATGAAAAACAAGTAGAAAATTTTACCACAGTTTGGGATTCAGTCCGCCGCGCAAAGACAGTAAACGGATTCCAATTCAAAGCAATAGATAAGCTGTTATATAGCTATCTACTTGGATGGCAAGTATCCAAAGATGACCCCAACAACAAGAAAGTAACCAAGGTTAATAGCTCCGTCCGTGAATTACAGCAAGAGCTTGGTGTTAGTAAGGGCACCATCGAAACCAGTCTAAAAACTCTTGAGAAAATGGGCCTCATAGTTATTAAAAGCGGTGGTGTTGGTTTTTCTAATGAATATGATGTGAGTAAATTCTCAGATGTCGAATCAACAAACGTAGAAATCAAAGTTGATCAGTTCATGGAGAACCGCAAAGAATACAGAGCAGAAAAACAAAACAATAAAGGTTGGGTTTATGAATCTGGAAATAAAGCTGAAGTTGAAAATAATGCAAATGCACAAGGATGTCGAGATGAGCAAACTAAAATTGTTGGTGTGAGACAAGAAATAAAACAAGACGACTTACCTGACTCATTTCTTGGTGATTGCGGTGTGTCTCATGATTCAGCATTCGAGGATTACAATAGCACCAGAGGTGCCGAGCCTTACGGCTCAATTAACACCCAGCCCAAACCCATAAAATCCGTAAAACACTCTCACTATGACGAAGACGGTAGACTATGTGCTAAATGTTATCAGAAGAGGGTTGGTGGCGCGTGGTACTGCACAGATAGCGACTGTTTTAACAATGTACCGTTTTAAATAGAGGAATAATGATTAACAATTTTAAAGAATTGATTTTAAAATCAGCAAAGCAAGAAACACAAGAAGAAAGAGTTAGCGTAGAAGTTGTGTATGTCCCCGAGGAACGTGACCACCACAACCAATATATGAGCAAGGCAACTGTGGTTGCAGCGTGTGCAGACTTCAATTCTAATTTAGCAGCCGGTAAAATCTCTGCAAATCTTTATCACATATCGAATACAAACAAATTTGAAATTATCAAATCGTGGATTAACGAAATTGATATGGTGAGCCCCACAGGCGAGGAAGTGAAAGAAGGCGTATGGCTTGTTGAACTTCGATATTCTCCTGAATTGTGGATTGAAAAGAAGGCAGGCAAGATTCAAGGTGTTAGCATCGGCTGTAGAGGTGTTGTGAATCCAGAAACTGGCGAAATTACAGGTGTGACTTTCTCACCGGATTAATCAAATGAAGAAACAATTCAAGCGCACTAGAATATTCTATTTTCTAACTAAAAAAGAGGAACAAAAATGAAATATGAAGAAATGCTGAAAAATATGGGCCACCAGATCGCAATGACATTAAACGAAAATGACGCTGAAAAACGTTCAGAGCACAAATACAACCTTTTAGAACAGCTTGAATATCTGATTGAGTTTAGCAAGGGCCGAGATCATATTGTGTTGACTACTGCGGCATTTATCGATCAGTGTACTAATGGTGAATGCCAAGAACTAACAACCGCTCTACGGGATAGCGTTTTTAAAATGGAAATTTCACAACAATAAATTATTTAGTTATCCATTCTTTAATATTTTATAAAGCCCCTTCAGAACCTCTCTAAATCGCTTAAATTACAATTCTTGTGGTATTCCAGTAAGCGCCCCTGAATCAGCACCTGTTTTTACTGAGATCACCTCGGCACACTGAAACCCATCGTATCTACGTTGGGATTTCCGCTATGACCACTCAAGAACGCGTTGATTTTTGGCAGCGCCAGATC